>JACJNW010000024.1 GCA_014695195.1 Cyanobacteria bacterium FACHB-DQ100
AAGTTGTTGATTTCTCCGTGTCAGAGGCGTTTTGAAAAGCGGTTGTGTCGTATTTCACAATCTCGTTTGTTAGCGTTGCGATCGCGGCTGAATTCGTATTGGGCTGCGATCGAACATTCACGTTTTCACCCACAACGACGATCGCAGAGAACGCATCGAGGTTTGCTGAGGGATTCTTTTTAATTGCGTTGTCAAATTGCTGAAACACGGTCGGGCAAGAGTAGCCGTAACTTGCTTCAGAGCAACCCAGCGAGAGAGCTTTTTCGAGCGATGTCCAGAATGATGAATTGGGGTTTTCTGGATTGAGATAATCAATCGATCGATGCGCCCCAAAGCTGAATTTGGTTTCTGGTGTGACAATACTGCGAATGTACTTGGCATCACGATCGCGAACGGCTTGACGGGTGCGATCGAGAAACTTCGCAAAGTCTTGGGATTGCGTGGATTCGTCTACGAGCGTGATCGACAGGCGATTCGGATCAGGACTCGCCACAGGAGAAGGAGAAGCCGCAACCGGAGGATTGAGTTTCTCGCTGGTTGCAAGTGGAGTCGAAGGGGCGGGCTGTTCGATTTGGGGAGGGGTCGGTTGGGGTTGGGGACGCAGATAAGTGACAGCCGCGATCGCCGAACTCACAGCAGCAGTCAAAACCACGACTCCAGACACAATCAAAGCATTGGTTCTCATAGCGCGTCATTGCCTGGACTGAAACGATTTAGGCAATGTCCTCTTACTTTAAGATTCACTGGCTGCGGTGAGTGTTCCGGACGAGATCGAGCGCGGGAACTGAAGACCGGAGGGATTAGCGCGTCGCATTTCGTAGCCGTTTCCCGTCCAGAGAATTCGATAGCGGGGCGAGACTTCGAGGACATGAAGACGGTGATACCAGCCGTAGCCGATGTATTCATCAGGAGTCTCGGTTTCGAGCAGGTTAGTTCCGTAGAGTCCGCTGGTTTCGCTGCCGGGAACGATCGACTGATTTTGCTCAACTGGAAGAAATTGACCTGTGATGCGATCGCTCACATACCAATGCAACGAAGAATTCGTAATGCGCCCGCGTGGATGTTTGTGCAGCCATTTCTGATTTTGAAACATCCGAAAACAAGAGAAAAATAAGTGATATTGATTATTTTGATAAATCACTTGGGGACGTTCAAGGTGATAGAAGCCCCAGTTTTTTGCATTGGGAGGTGCAACAAGTACGGGAGGAAGCAGTTGATATTCGCCGTCAATAGTATCGGAAACGGCTACGCCCACACAGCCTTGAAAGTTTCCGGGCGTTTTGGAGCTTGCACAGGTAAACATAAAATATTTATCAGAGTCAGGATCTTTGAAGATGTAAGGATCACGCCAGTGAAAATGGTTTGACCAATTGCAGCGACCATAATCAGGATCATCCTCGCTGGGAATTAAGGGAAAATGCTTGTACTGGCGTTCCCAGTGAATGCCATCAGTTGAAGTTGCAAGTCCAATGCCTTCACTTTTGAGTTCTCGCCCTTCTTTGCCGCCTGCTGAATAGAACAGATAGTAAGTTCCATTTTCTTTTAGGGTATGACCCGCGGAGATTCTGCCCGATTCCCAAGCATGATTTGGATCAGGTGCAAGTAGAATGCCTAAATCGTCCCACTCATACAAGTCTTTGGAAATTGCACCACAAAGGTTGCTCACTGACCACCAGGGCGTTTGACCTTCGACTCCTTGTAGATAGAACATGAGATAGCGATCGCCGTCCTTGAGAATCCAGGGGTCCCAGTTCATCGGTGCGCCTCGGAGCGACGATCGCAGCATTCCAGCGATCGCATTGCCAATCCGGATTGCGCCGCGCTCAAGAATGCTAATCGTTTGTAGCTCAGATGCTCCCGTTGGAATCGGTTCAATCAGACTGACAATCCCTTGATGAATCCGATTTAAGTTCATTAATCTCCACCAGGTTCAACTAATTTACCAATGTTGAAGTCAATTCGTATCCAGCCTTTGAGCTTACGTAAGTTATTCAATAGCAATAATGGAATCTGCCAGTGATGCACCATCAAAAAGGGAATTGGATCAGAGGCTTGAAGCAGGGCATCTTTTCCATTCAAAATCACACTGAGTCGCTCCTGGAAGCGACTCCAAGATCCGGCGGTGATTAGTCTCCAGACCTCGTGATATGTCCAGTAGGTGGGTTTACTACTCGGAAGCGGCTGAATCGGTTCTACGGCGATCGGTTCTCCCAAATAGGCTTTTGCTACATCGGGATGATTGTAGAACATTGTAATTGCAGAATGTGTTCTAGGATTACATTCGATCGCATACACTTCTCCGGTCGATCGTTCAATGAAATCAAACGAAATTTGTCCGGTGAGATTTAACGCTTTTACAAATGTAGTCACCCAAGCCTGAATTGCAGGATGATCTATCTGCTCATAGTTCACCTGAAATGCAGAAGACTTCGCACAACAATGTAAGCGCACTTCACCATCGCGCACAGTGCTATGCGTACAATACTCCTGCCCAGTGATGAACTCTTGCAGAATCCAAGGACTCTCTTCACTGATGGGCAATGTTGCGAGATGTGCTGCCATTGCTTCTTTCGATTCCAATGGATACTTGGTCATATCCAAGCGATGTACCGAATCGTAAGCAATGCTTTTGAGAATGTACTGGCTGGAGTCAAAGTCAAAATCTAAAACTTGCTGCGAATCGGTGATGCGGTATGTTTTTGGAGCCGTGAGACCGAGCGATCGAGCCTTCTGACTCAGTTCAAACTTGTCATCCAATAGCTGAGTGATTCCTACATCAAAGTGCAATACTTCACAATGTTTTGATAATGCAGGTTTTGCAAGTGAACAGTAATAGCTTTCAACAGGGCTAGTCACTGGAACAACGACATCAATGTTTTCTCGCTGTACAATGTTTAGCAACGCTTGAACAAAAGCTTCTGGGTCTTGCTTTGGTGCAGGAACAGTGTAGAAGCGATCGACCGAATTAGAAAACTGATGTCCGGTGAGCCAGTATTTCTGAGTTTCAATTAAAACAACCCAATGACCTGCCGCATGAAACGATCGCGCAAGCTGCAAGGCTTTGGTCATTTTGCCGCCTGTAATCAAGATGCGTTTTGGTGAATTAGATTGCGGAGTAGACGACTGCTGAAACTTACCAACGATCCAGGCGCATAGAACGATCGTGAGGTTAATTGGTAGAGCAATCAGCAGCAATGTCAGCGTTAGGATGTTCTGTAGTGCTGCTTTGAACTTAGACTGAAACGATTGCGAACTTAGCATAAGCAATAGCCATAAATTAAAGTTTCCCCTCTTCATAAAGCCAGAAACTACGATGTAGATGCAAATTGTCGCTTTGTTCTAAGCGGCTAATTGCCCCCTAAATCCCCCACTTGTGGGGGACTTTGAAGTGATCAAACAAGCCTGCTCCTGCATGAATCCTTGCTCAAAAACAGACTCAAATTTGATTAGGACAAAAGTGCTGTAGCAATCAAGAGCTTTACTCCACTCAAAGTCCCCCACAAGTGGGGGATTTAGGGGGCAGCTATTCGACTGCAACGCAGCGAAAACCATCTTTACACAGCAATACCTTAGAAGAGGGGGAAAGAGAAAACAGGAACTTTCTAAACCCGTCGAATCAGCGTCACACCATCGCGCAAGGGAACTAACACTTGTTCAACTCGCGCATCCTCTGCAACGACCTGATTAAACTCAGCGATCGCCGCTCCATTCGCCGATCGTTCAGTCAAATAAGGCTGTCCTTGAAGCAAGGTATTGTCCACGCAGATAAAGCCATTCGGTGCTAACAATCCGGAATCGAGCAGCAATTGAAAATACTGCACATATTCCCGCTTATCGGCATCGATAAACACGAAGTCAAACACCTCGCCTTGACTTACAAGTTCTTTGAGGGTGTCGATCGCTGGGGCTAACTTAATCTGAATCTTTGCACCATGCAACGACTGATCAAATAGCTCCTGAGCAAAACTTGCAACATACTCATCGACTTCGCAAGCAACGAGAACACCATCAATGGGTAATGCTTCCGCCATTGCTAATGCAGAATATCCGGTAAACATTCCGATATCCAAAATGCGACGAGCGTGAGCCATGTGAACCAACATTTTAAGAAACTGTCCTTCAACATGACCCGATAGCATTTCCTGCTCTAGATGGCGCACTGTTTCACCATCCGAAAAGCGCTGATCCCAAGGCTCCCCCTGGGTTTTCCTAGCAATTGCGCTCAAATCTTTCGATTCAGGTGTTGTACAAGCATTGACATACTCTTCAAGCCCGATCGCCAATTCCAATGCTTTCTGCACGGATTCTGTGGCATCTTCAGCGTGTTGGAGTTGCTTGAGTGCAGTTTGCAGATGAGCCGTCAAAATTCCAAGCGGCGTAACGGGACGTGCCGCAGTCGGAGTGGCTGTGGTCATCTAGTTTGCACTCCCCACCAACTCACTGTTCGCTACATACGCATCAATGCCTGCTCCAGCACGAGGATAGTCCGCACACAACCGCTTATGATCTGCGATCGCGCTTTCTAGCTCATCCCGGGTCAAATCATTCACAAAGTAGCAAGTTCCGATCGGGCGCGGCATTGCGGCTCTGAGCAATCCATCACGAGTCAGCATAATCGATTGAGTTGCTTTCCACATCAAGTCAATCTCCATCATTGGATGATCGAGTGCCAAGCCCAACCGACTCATCAAACCGAGAATACGATCGCGATCCACCGCAGAGATATAACCACGTTTTTCAGCAATAGTCGCCGAAAGCGCCATATCAATGTTCACGGCATGACCATGTAACAGTGGAACTTGTGGAGCTAATTCTAGCGTTGGACTCCAAGTGTGACCATAAGCAATCACGCGATCGAGCATCAATTCATGCAGATTCGGAGCCTCTAGCTCCAGCATTGTTTTGATTGACTCATAGTTCACGCGATGTCCGATTTGTTTGAGATCCGCAGCATCACCCACAAAACCGAAGTGGTTATACAGCAACTCTTCACCATATTGCTCTAACAACTCAAACACTTCAGCGTTAGAAACAACGGCAATTTTAACTAACTCTGCCATACCATTTCGGATCTGATCCACAGGCAAGGTCTTCAAGAACGAGAAATCAAGAATGACTTGCTTAGGCGGATGATAAGCACCGAGACGATTCTTTAACTTGCCATGATTCACAGCAACCTTAATCGCAACACCCGCATCAATCAACCCAATTAAAGTTGAAGGAACTCGGATATAGTTTGTGCTTCTGCGATAAGAAGAACAAGCAAACCCTGCAACATCTAAAACCAATCCGCCACCAATGACTAGAACTGGCTCTTTACGCTTGAGATTAAAATCGCAGAAAGCATCCGTGATTTTTAAGAAAGTGTCGATCGTTTTCTCTGGCTCAGTAATCTCGATCGCAAATACCGTTAAATCGATTTCGTAATACTCGAAATACGATCGCAACTGTTCGCCATAGAGACGATCGACATTGTGATCCACCACTGCTAGACAGCGTCCTAAAGTGCGGTAGTTATCTGCCAAAGCGGGATTTCCAACTTCAAACAAACCCTCGATGAGATCCAAATTAAACTCGATCTTCTCGTATCCTTCCAAATGAAATGACTGATCCGTTGCTTCAACTTTTGCGTGAACAGAACTCATAGCTTACTTCCGTGATTGTCTAAGTTGCCAACACAAACTTGCTCGAATTTCGAGCTAAAAACTGCAATTCAGAGGATGAAAAACTGTTTAAGTTTGCGTCAGGAATCGCAACCGACTGAATAAGATCAATCGAATCGATTTGGCGGACTCCCAAAACATGGAGTGCCTCATAATTTGAATCATGTATCAGTCGCACCGTAAACTATCAGTAGAGTAAATAATGTACTTTGCGCCTAACAGTGTCTAAAGGAGTAGAAAGGAGTACGTCTTGAAGACTAATTCTTGGGAGGGATTCTCTGCCAATCAGCAGATTGACCGCTATCCTTACGCAGCGAAGCGTCGGGCAATGCTGGGAAGTAGAGGAGCAGTGGCAACCAGTCAGCCTTTAGCAACGTTAGCTGGAATACAAATGCTACTCGCGGGCGGGAATGCTGCTGATGCTGCGATCGCAACTGCGATCGCGCTGACTGTGGTGGAACCGACTTCAAACGGGATTGGCTCTGATGCGTTCGCGCTAGTTTGGGATGGCAAGCTACATGGATTAAACGCATCAGGTAGAAGCCCGCAGAATTTACCTGTTCAAACCTTACTCGAAGCTCCGAAGATGCCGCAGTTAGGTTGGGCAACAGTCACAGTTCCAGGTGCTGTTTCGGCTTGGCGATCGCTCTCCCAACGTTGGGGAAAGCTTCCGTTTGAGCGATTGTTTGAACCTGCAATCCATTATGCAGAACAAGGATTTCCCGTCTCGTCGGAAGTTGCCCGCGCTTGGAAGCGAGCCGAACAAACCTTTCTACCGCTTACAGGTGCAGAATTCCAACCCTTTAAAGCTGTGTTTTTTCCTGGTGGTCGCGCTCCGCGTGTGGGCGAGATTTGGCGCAGTCCTGCTCATGCAAAAACCTTGCGATCGATTGCTAGCTCCCAAGGTGAAGCATTCTATCAAGGTGAACTTGCAGACGCGATCGCCCAGTTTGCAGAACAGACCGGAGGATTTCTCGATCGTCAGGATTTTGCAACCCATCAAGCGGATTGGGTTGATCCGATCTCAACTAACTATCGGGGTGTGACAGTCTGGGAAATTCCGCCTAACACTCACGGCATTGCAACATTGATTGCATTGAACATTCTAGAAGGCTTTGATTTATCGCAATATCCGCGGGATTCGGTCGAAAGCTTCCATTTGCAAATCGAAGCGATGAAATTAGCGTATGTTGAGGTCGATTGTCATGTCAGCGATCCCCAAACAATGCAAGTTGCTGTAGCCGACTTACTGGATAAAGCTTACGCATCTGAGCGACGACACTTGATTAGTCAAGCTGCATTAACATCAATTCACTCAGGATTTCCCAAAGGTGGAACGGTTTATCTAGCCGCAGCAGACGAGGACTTAATGGTGTCATTCATTCAGTCTAACTATGAGGGACTTGGTAGCGGTATCCTCATTCCCGATACTGGAATTGCACTTCACAATCGCGGCAACGCCTTCTCAACCGAAGCGGGGCATCCGAATCAAGTTGCACCGGGTAAGCGTCCCTATCACACGATTATTCCAGGATTTCTCAGCGTGGGAGATCAGCCGCTCGGTGCGTTTGGTGTGATGGGCGGATTTATGCAGCCTCAAGGACATTTACAGATGGTCGTGAACTTAGTGGACTATGGCATGAATCCCCAAGTTGCGCTGGATGCTCCTCGCTGGCGATGGATAGCAAACAATCAAGTGTTGTTAGAGCAAACTGTAGCCCCAGATGTCGCGATCGCACTGTCCGATCGCAATCATCAGATTCAACTGACTGCGGAACCGAGTGCATTTGGTCGAGGACAGATGATTCTAAAGTCTAATCATGTCTTAATTGCAGGTTCAGAATCGAGAGCGGATGGTTGTGCGATCGTGCTTTAAACGAGCGTCTCGTATCGATACAAGAGATATCGATACGAGAGTATATTAATCAATGCCTAAGCCGCTTTTAGCCAGTAGTTATAGGCATCTGCTAGCTTTTCATCGTAGCGATTCACCCGGTAGCTTTCACCGTTATACCGCAGCGCAAATCCTGCCCAATCGCGGCTAATCAAGAAGCGATCGAGCCGATTGCTTTTAATAAAATTGAACATTGCTGCTAACTGCTTGCCTTCGCTTTCGTGCATATCGCGCACAAAAGATTCCACATCCCGGTAGCCCGCCTGAGCGTGATTGAAGCCCATCACCTGACCCAAACCCCAAGAAGCAGATTTCAATGCCGCTTCCCGATTCAGATTCGCTGCTCGATAAATGCGATCCCATTCTCCGGCTCCACCAATGTACAAACTACGATTCCAGACCGGGCTGGAAATATTATCGTCGCTGTAGTCAAATCGCCCATTGGTAAAATCCGAAAACCAATGCGCCTCAAACAAGATTTTGGGTCTGCCGTCGCGCAAAAATCCTGATCCGGCAGCTTCTACATCAACAACGGCTCGAACTGCGGCAACCTCACAACCAATCGATCGAGCCACATCGCGAAAATCTTGAGAATTGAGCGATCGAGTTGGACGCACCACAGGAATTCGAGGAATTGCAGGTTCGAGTAACATCAGTGCGGCAGTGGGCGAAAGCTCATTGGAGTTGAATTCGTAAGCTCTAGAGAAAGCAACATAGGCTGACTGAGTTCTACCGCCCCAAAGTCCATCGACAGGACCTGGAGCATGTCCCATTGCATCGAGTCCCTGCTGAATTTGGCGGGTAAGGCGCTGATCGGCAGTAATGCGAGACATCTGCCAGGTGAATCCACCTGTTGCAATGAGGCGGAGTCCGGTCGGGATGGCTTGATTTGGGGGAGCAAGGCGAGTCCCAGAGGGAGCCGGTGTTGTAGGCGCTGGTGTTGCAGGAGGTTGCACAACGGTTTGTGGGGGAGTTGATTGTGCAGGTGGGGTGGGTTGTGTAGGTGAGGTGGGTTGTGTAGGTGAGGTGGGTTGTGCGGGTGGCTTCGACTGTGTGGGCGGAGTCGATTGTGTGGGCGGAGCTGATTGTGCAGGTGGCTTCGCTTGTGCAGGTGGAGTTGGTTGTGCGGGTCGAGGCTGGAGACCTAGAAGCAGTTGCGCCGCACGGGGGCTGATTTCGTTGTTTTTAAGCTGATTGCGAGTGGCGAATGCACTAAAAGCGCTCTGAGTCATATTGCCCCAAATGCCATCCACAGGGCCAGGTTGAAAGCCTAACGCGATTAGGCGTTGCTGTAGTTCTCTGGTTAAGCTTTGGCTGTTGCGAACCGTGGTTAATGGAGTCGTAGATGTTCCCGATGCGATGGTATTGAGGTTCATAAGATTTTACTCATGCGCTGACTAGCACTCTAGATTGTAGGCACGATCCCCTCAATTTCTTTAGCAGATTCTACGTATCTTCTAAAAATAGGAATAATTTTTTACGCTCCGATCGCACCGCGAATTAATCTCTGGGCTTACTGACTAAGATGCGCCAGGTGACAAATACGGTAATTGCCACAAAGCTCCAAAAGACGACTGCATCTTGCCAGTTCTGCAAAAATCCAACGTGATCGCTCATTTGATGTTCCAACGTCTTCGCCAACTTGAGGTTGATTCTACCGTGGACGATCGCTGTTCTTGTTCGTGTCGGGTCAAAATTTCTGCGGCTGAATCGCTGAGGGTGCGATCGCGGTAAGGAATGGCGGCGCGGGTCTTGAGATGTTCCTGTTCCATTTGTGATAAAGGATGCAGGGTTTCAGGGTTCCAGGCTGCGATCGTGCCTTGTGCCCAGTCGTGCGGCAGGTGAAGCGCTCCGAGGGGAATGGTTCCGATTTGTAATCCGGCTTCGATTAGGGCAGTGCGGACAGATGCCGATCGCGAGTAGGTTGCGAGTTTTCCGGTGGGGGCGAGGCATTGGGCGACAAGCTGAAAGAATTCGATCGTCCAAAGTTGGGGACAGCGACGCGGTGAGAATGGGTCAAAAAAGATGGCATCTGCTTGAAATTTCGATGCGATTAAGTGCTGAATTGTTTGTCTTGCATCACCAATGAGCAATTGTGCTTTGAGATGCTCGTGCTGATAGTAATGCTGTTTTGCAAGTGTTTCTAGAATTTCTTGAACGGATTTTGACCAGTATTGCAATAATTGTGGTGTAACTGATCCAAGAGGTACTGTTGGATCGAGTTCTAAAGCGTAAATTTCAATGTTGCAAGTTGGATTAACTTTTCTGATGACTTCGATCGCGGCTGCGGTGTTATAGCCTAATCCATAGCAAACATCTAAGAGTTTGATTTGGGATTGCTGTGCTCTCTGTTGCAGGTCGATCGCGTCTGAGAATTTTTGAAAGGCTTCGGTTTTTGCGCCTTGATAGCTGTGAAACGCTTCCCCAAACTCCTCAGAGAAAAAGGTATAAGAGCCATCTTGAGTTAACTGCGGAATCCAATCGGACATACAAACTTCTGAACGCTTCCTTTATTCTAGAGTTAGGGTTCACAAGGATAGAACGGTGTTTAGAGTTGTTACACGCAATGTCGATCGTGAGTTTGATCGCTGGATTGATGCTCTCGAATTTGCAAAGTTGAAGATGCCAGAGTGTAAGTGGTTTCAGGACGTTCGGATTTTTGAAAAAGGGAATTTAGTTTGGG
>JACJNW010000025.1 GCA_014695195.1 Cyanobacteria bacterium FACHB-DQ100
CGATCGTGAGTTTGATCGCTGGATTGATGCTCTCGAATTTGCAAAGTTGAAGATGCCAGAGTGTAAGTGGTTTCAGGACGTTCGGATTTTTGAAAAAGGGAATTTAGTTTGGGTCTACAGTCGATCGCACAAATTTCCGCAGTTTGTGGGGGCAGGAGTGTACGATCGCCTTGCGAAACGATTTTTGCTCGAAACAGCCGTTGAGGAAGGCTTAATCGACATGAACGAAGAGGATGAATCTACAAAAGATTGAGAACTCCAATTTTATGAAAAACTGGAGTTCTCAAGCAGGGCTTGACTTATCGGTTATGTGGCGATTGGTAGTAGATTTTCGATCCGGTGTCAGCCACAAAATGACAAGCAAAGTAGGATTTGAAAAAGCTTTTCCAAATCGGCTCATTTGACTTGCGGTAATATCCACCGAGGACAGGCTTAATGGCTTCTGTTGCCTCTTTTAAGCGGTAATGCGGCATATTTGAGAAGATATGGTGAGCAACATGCGTGCCAATGTCGTGATGAATCGGATTAAAAATACCGTAATCACGATCGATCGTAGACAACGCACCTTTAAGGAAGTACCAATCTTCACCCCGATACCAGGGAATATCATCTTCGGTGTGATGGAGGAAGGTCACTAGATCCAACCAAATTACAAATACAACGTAACCGCCAAGATAGTATTTCAGCAGAAATAGAAACCCAAACTGAATGGTTAACGCTGCGAGAAATGCAACCATCAACAGCCAGCAAACACTACTAACAAGAACATCATTGCGCTCAGAGGGCTTAAACAAAGGGCTACTTGGCATGAAGTGAGAGCCTTGTTTACCGGGCGATCGGCGAAACAAATACAGGGGATAAGCCAACAACGGCAAATAAAACCGCATTAGCTTTTCTGGAAATCCCATTTCTGCATACTTCGTTTCTGTCACCGGATACCAGCTTTCGTCAGTATCAATGTTGCCAGTATTTGCATGGTGAGTGCGATGGCTAATTCTCCAACCATGAAACGGAACCAAAATTGGAGAGTGTGACAAATGCCCGATCAGATTATTCAGCCATTTGTGTTGAGAAAATGAGCCATGTCCGCAGTCATGCCCAACCACAAATAACGCCCAAAACATTGTGCCTTGAGCAAACCAAAAAACCGGGAAAAATAGCCAAGAATCGAGGTAAGCTGCGATCTCAATCAGTCCTGCAATAATGCCGATATCGAGGAAGAAATAAGCTAGCGATCGAGCGGTCGAAGGTTGAAAGCAACGATCGGGAATTGCCGATCGTACATCTTTGAGAGTAAAGGGTAGATCTTGACGAACAAAAGCGTCTGTCACCGGGGTAGACGGATTCGGATAAACTTGCACGTAATTCTTTTCACGAAACAATGTGTAGCCCGGTTATTCTACCGTTTAACCGTGCCAAATGTAACAGTATATTTCGAGAATAGGCGACTAGAGCTAGGCATTAGAAACAGACGAGCTAATGTCTCAAAACTACGAATTACGTGCAATCTACGCTTGAAAAACTTCCGCTTTCTTCACGATCGAACACCACAATGAATTCTCACCTTGGCATCATCTGACGCAACACTCGTAAATGTCCATCTGCATCGGTGCGAGTGCGGAATCGTCCAACAATCACGCACTGCATATTCGGCAAAAGGCAGACGGACACGTTCGCGTGAGCCAAAGGCACCGCCCGATTTGTCAAAAATCGCTCTCTATAGGAACACACACGATCGTGTGCCGCAGAATCATCAAACTCAGCGTTGTATGGCATGATTTATTTACCTCATTTGGGGCAATGCAGTTGCAGACTCTTGGCGGGGCTTGCAACTGAATCTTAGATTCTTAGGCTTTAACTATAGCGTAAAACGCTAAGACTAAATAGCCCATCGCTTACACAATTTCAAATTTTCTAGGTCAAGCTCTATTTAGTCTGAGTGCAAGTGGGAAAGATTCGTTGGCGATTACGGGTGGTCATGGCAGACCGCAAAATAACAAATCAAGCGCTTTCCCAAGTTGTTGGAATGCACCCGGTTAGCATCTCGAAGCTGAAGAATGCAGATGATATGCCTGCGATCGGTGGTGAAACACTGGCGAAACTTTGCGATGCGCTGAACTGTACGCCTGCGGATTTGATTCAATATGTGCCAGATGCCGAAGAGTAACCTTCGATTTTCCATGCGATCGAACACAATTTATGCTTTGATCGCTGTGATCCCTTTGCTAGAATTTGCCGAGCAATGCAAGCGTTAGAGACGATAATTCAAGCAATTTCGAGCAGCAAAAGATTAGAAATTGAACTGATCTTTCAAGGTTTTTTTGCACTGTTCTTAATTGGGTTGATTCCAGCATTCGTAATATTTCAACTGCGAAATCAGGTCGATCGATTCACTCGTTCGATTCTGCTCCTACTCGCAAGTTTGATTGTCTTAAATTATGTTGGCTTGGTGGTTCTTTATCCAACTTGGGCGGATTTTGCTGATCCGGCTGAAGCGAATGTTGCGATCGTTTCATGGCTGTTTCATCGAGGACAAGCGCTTTACCCAAAATTAGATGCAGCAGAAAGATACATTAATAATTATGGTGCTCTTTCTTATGTGATTCAGAGTGGATTTCTAAGTGTTCTAAAACCGAGCATTTTTTCGACAAAAATTGCAGGTTGTTTGGCAGGGCTTTCGAGTTTGGGGCTGATCTTTTGGTTGATTCGCGATCGTTTGGGCTGGAAAGCTGGAATCTTTGGAAGCGCGATCGTTTCACTTTGTTTTCTGGCGCAAACTTCTGCTTCTGGGTTGCTAACGTCTTCGTTTTGGGTCAGACCTGATTCGTTGCTGTTATTTTTTACCGTGCTTGGACTGTTTCTGGTTGTACGAGGATCGCAATCGATTGCGATAATTGGAAGCACTATCGCACTTGGCATTAGCACGAATCTAAAAATCACTGCCTTTCTGCATTTCATCCCAATTTATGTTCTGTTACTATATCGATTCGGATTCATTTCTGTACTAATTTCATCTGGTATTGCTGCGTTTGTTTCAGCATTACCATACTTTATTTTTTCCCAAATCTCATTCACAAATTATTGGGCGTGGCTACAGCAAGTTCGACTCAAGGGGATTAATTCCGATCAGATTCCAAAGAATCTTTTATGGGCAGGATTTGTAGCATTACCTGTAGCGCTCGCTTTCATACAGTCGCTTTTTACTAATTTTGATTCACTGAAACGATGGCTATCTAAGCATTCCCTATATTGCATCACTTTAATTGCTGGCATCGTTGCCAATGCAGTGATTAGTGCAACTCGCGGTGCTTTAGAAAATAATATGCTGCCATTCGTGCCGCTACTCGTTTATCTTGCGATCGAGCTATTCCAAATTCCAACGTATTCTAAGCGATCTAAAATTATCACTCCAATCAACTTGAGTGCTGCGATCGCATTCACGTTATCGCTCTGTTTAGCGGTTTACTCAACTGAAATAAAATTCATTGATCGGATGACTACCGCTCCCGGACATCAGGTGATCGCAGATCTCGATCGCATCATGGCAACCCATCCAAATCGCACGATCGGCATGGGTTATGGTGCAGTGAGCTATCAACTTTCAACTTATCGCCCTCAATTAGTATTTGCGGGTAATCCTTACTGGCTCGATTCTGCGTCTCTAATGGAAATGCAGGCATCTGGAATGAACAACACGCCAGAAAGTACACTCAATGCGATCAGAACTTGCCAAACAGAGATTTGGTTAATTCCAAAAAGCAATCCACCGTTTCAGGTCTACAGCTACTATCCGCCACTTCAGAAACTATTCAGTGATGAATTTAGGAAAATCTTTGCAGCACACTACGATCGCCAATCCAGCAGCAAATTTTATGATCTTTGGGTTTGCCGCACAAAATAGTACAACTCCGGTTTACCGCCACTCAACTGCTGCCGCCAAAAAGTCTTAGAGTGGAAAGAGCAGATTCAAAACAACGATCATGACTGAATTTCATACAATCCGGGTTTATCACCGACAAAAAGACAAGTTTTACACTTTTGAAGTGCCGGACGATCGCTACATTCTCCAATCCGGCGAAACTCAAGGAATCGAACTGCCGTTTTCTTGTCGCAATGGAGCCTGTACAACCTGTGCGGTACGGGTGTTGTCGGGTCATTTAGAGCAACTGGAAGCGGTGGGATTGTCGCCAGAATTAAAGCGACAAGGCTATGCGCTGCTGTGTGTGAGCTATGCCAAATCAGATCTCGAAGTTGAAACACAGGATGAAGATGAAGTGTATGAGCTTCAGTTTGGGCGCTATTTTGGCAAAGGTCGGGTCAAGCGTGGACTGCCGCTAGACGAGGATTAAACGATGAGCGTGACGATCGCGAAATGGACACTAGAGGAGTATCACCGCATGATCGAAGCGGGGATTTTAGACGATCGGCGGGTGGAATTGCTGCGAGGAGAAATTGTCGAAATGCCGCCAGAAGGAGAGCCCCATGCGTTTGATTCCAATCAAGCATTTAAGTATCTGCTAAACCTTCTAGAAGGTTTAGCAGATGTTCGGGGTGCAAAGCCGATTACATTACCAAACCAATCAGAGCCTGAACCAGATCTTGCGATCGTTCAAGATTTGGGACGGGAATATCGCGAACATCATCCTTATCCTGAAAATATTTTCTGGCTGATCGAGTATTCAAATTCCAGCCCCAGCAAAGATCTTGGAATTAAACGCAAAATTTACGCGGAGGTTGGAATTTCTGAGTATTGGATTGTGGATCTGAAAAGGTTACAGCTAATTGTGTTGCGCGATCCGCAGGATGGGGATTACCGTTCTGAAACAACGCTAACCACAGGCACGATCGCACCCCTCGCATTCCCAGAGATTTCGATTTCGGTCGATCGTATTCTCAACAGTTAAGCTGATCGCTGTTGACGTTCCCGAATGCGATCGAGCGAACCAACCGGAATTGCCGAAATCAACTGACGAGTGTAAGAAGTTTGCGGTTTGCGGTAAATCGTCTCGGCGGTTCCGATCTCTTCAATTTTGCCGCGATTCATTACGATAATGCGATCACTCATGAACTTCACAACGCTTAAGTCATGCGAAATGAAAATGTAAGTTAACCCAAATTCAGACTGCAATTCTTTCAGCAGATTCAAGACCTGCGCTTGAACTGAGACATCGAGCGCAGACACCGACTCATCGCAGATAATAAATTTCGGATTAAGGGCGAGCGATCGAGCAATACAAATCCGTTGCCGTTGTCCGCCAGAAAATTCGTGCGGATAGCGATTTATGAACTTCGGATCGAGTCCCACGCGCTGCAATAGATACTCGACTCGTTCCTTAAATTGCTTCCGGTTGCCACGCCCGTAAATTAGCAACGGCTCCATCACCGCATCACCAATATTCATTCGCGGATCGAGTGAACTATACGGATTCTGAAAAATAATTTGAGCATCGCGCCGCAGTTGACGCACTCGATGCTTAGAAAGCTTCAGAATGTCCTCGGTTTCAAAGAAAATTTTTCCTTGTTTCGGTTCAATCAGCCTCAGCAGCGTTCGCGCTAACGTCGATTTACCACAACCTGATTCTCCTACGAGTCCCAGCGTTTCACCTGGATAGACATCGAACGACACATCATTCACCGCCATCATGTAGCGCTTCGTCTGCCCAAATACTCCCCGAACTGGGAACGCCACTTGCAGATTTTGAACCGAAACCAGCGGCTGTTTTTGCTGAAGTGATTTGAGCCGCTGATCAAATTCCACATCGCTGATTTCTTGTGCTTCCGCTAGAGCCGTATTCACATCGCGCTGTTTTGCCTGAATTAATTTCTCCCCGGACGGTAACAGCGACACTTCCATAAAGTCCGAAACGGTTGGCAAAAATCGCAAGCGTCGATCGGGCTGTGGACGACAAGTGAGCAGTCCTTTGGTGTAAGGATGCTTCGGATTCGAGAAAATCTCTAAAACCGAGCCGTATTCTACGATTTTGCCTTCGTACATCACCGCCACATCATCGGCGATCTCTGCAATCAAGCCGAGATCGTGGGTGATAAACATCATTGCCATCCCGCGTCGATCGCGCAGTTCCCGCAGCAGATCTAAAATCGTCGCCTGTACTGTCACATCCAGCGCCGTGGTCGGTTCGTCAGCAATCAGCAAAGTGGGATTACAGGCGATCGCCATCGCAATCATGATTCGCTGCAACTGCCCACCAGATAGCTCATGCGGATAGCGATCGAGCATTGCGGTTTTTTGGCGATTCAGTTCTTGATCGAGTTCCGGTTCGCTGAGCGGTTTTTGGTTGCGTTCTTCTAAAACTCGTTGTTTTAACTCTTCATCCGATGGCAGCACCCGCACTTCTTGCAGCAATAAAGCCGCTCGACGACGTGCTTCTGACTGCGAAATGTTTTGGTGTTGCCGAATCGCTTCCACAAGCTGAAACCCGCAAGTATACACCGGATTCAGCGAACTCATCGGCTCCTGAAAAATCATCGAAATCTGTTCGCCGCGATAAGACTGCATTTGCTTTTCGCTTAACCGCAAGAGATCGATCGGTTCTGGAGCATCTGCCGCCTGAAACAAGATCTCACCGTCCGTAATTCGTCCCGGCGGATTGGGAATCAGCCGCATCACCGCCAGCGATGTCACCGATTTTCCTGACCCTGATTCACCCACAATTCCGAGCGTTCGTCCCCGTCGCACTTGAAACGAAATGCCGTCTACCGCTTTAACCAATCGTTCATCAGTTTTGAATTGAACTTGCAGGTTACGGACATTCAGGATTGTGTCGCTCATAGGATTCGGCTGATCGATGGGGGAATGATTAATTTTAGCAACGCGATCGCACCCTGTAAGGTTCCCACTGCACTAAAGCATTCAGAACTAAAGCATTGAGAGATCGCCTGCGACTTCTAAGCGCTTGTAGCGTCCGAGGTTGATGTAGGTTTCTGACAGATTTTCTGCGATCGATGGCGTAATCCAACCCATTTGGCGCAGCACGTGAATCGCGATCGCGTACTTGGCTCGTTTTGCCCCGTCCATCACTTTGATCGCAAGCCCCATGCCTTCACCGACTCGACCAATACACTGAACGCCTTCTGCGCCGGATTTGCTCACGAGTTCGCCTTGGGTCAGTCGCATCAGTTCGGTATCAAATTCGCCATCGCCCGCCACCATCGTAGGATGATGCGTCATGGCTCTGAGAATCCGCTCCATGTCCAAATTTGCACCCGATGCAAGCTGAGCATAAAGCCAAGCCAACTGTCGAAGCTGCATAAAATACGTGGGTGCGCCACAGTCATCACGAGCCGGAATAAACTCTTCAGCCGGATTTTTCAGAAACTCTGCCAGCTTACTTAGAATCAACTGCTGAACCGGATGATTGTAGTGCAGATAGTTATTGATCGGATATCCAAGCTGCTGAGAAACTGCTAGCATTCCAGCGTGTTTGCCAGAGCAGTTGTATTGCAGCGGACTTTGTTTGCCTTCGGGAGTCGGGCACTGTAGCGCAGTCGGATCAACATCAGCTCGCCACAAGATGTTAAAGACTTGGCGAACTTGCTCGATCGTTCCTTTGTGCGAACTGCAAATAATCGCCAGATCTCGATCGGTCAAATTAAACCGCTCTAGCGTTCCAGATGCGGTGACTGCAATTGCTTGAAATGGCTTGAGTACGGATCGCGCAAATGTGGCAGTTTCAGGATTACCTGCACACAGCAGCAACCGTCCGCGATCGTCGCAAATGACCGCTTGAGCGTGATGAACCGACTCTGTGATCCCTTCTCGCAGTAACCGGACTTCGAGTTCTGCGGTGGCTTGAATTTTTCTTCCCCTTGTCATGAGTAGAAATGTAACACACCTGCTTCAGAGGCGGTTCACCTGCGTTAAAAATCGAAATGCTTAATCTAGAATGCTTGAACGATCGCTGCTGTGAGAAACATTGGATCGATCGTTAAACCCGGAGCTTTGTTCGATAGAATAAGTGCCTGTTCTATCCGGGCTAGGGTTTATGTCTGTCCTGTCATCTGCACCATTCTCTGAGACCGAAATTGCTTCTGAAGGGATCAAGCCTGAAGAGTACGAGGAGATTGTGCGCCGCTTAGGTCGCCATCCAAACAAGGCTGAACTGGGAATGTTCGGTGTGATGTGGTCGGAGCATTGCTGCTATAAAAATTCGCGACCTTTGTTAAAGCAGTTTCCGACTGAGGGCGATCGCATTTTAGTTGGCCCTGGTGAGAATGCAGGCGTGATTGATTTGGGCGATGGCTTGCGATTAGCGTTTAAGATCGAGTCGCACAATCACCCTTCTGCTGTAGAACCGTTTCAAGGTGCAGCAACCGGAGTGGGCGGAATTTTGCGCGATATTTTTACGATGGGGGCACGACCGATCGCGCTACTCAATTCTCTGCGATTTGGAACGCTCGATGATGCCCGGACTCGTCGGATTGTAAACGGCGTTGTGGCTGGAATCTCACATTATGGAAATTGCGTGGGTGTTCCCACTGTTGGTGGTGAAGTGTATTTCGATCGCGCTTATTCCGGCAATCCCTTGGTGAATGTGATGGCATTGGGATTGATGGAAACGACCGAAATCGTGAAGTCAGGCGCAAAAGGATTGGGAAATCCGGTGCTGTATGTCGGCTCGACCACAGGACGCGATGGTATGGGCGGTGCGAGTTTTGCTAGTGCGGAATTGAGCGATCAATCGATCGACGATCGTCCGGCGGTGCAAGTGGGTGATCCGTTCTTAGAAAAATCTTTGATCGAAGCTTGTTTAGAAGCATTTAAAACAGGTGCAGTCGTTGCAGCCCAGGATATGGGCGCAGCAGGCATTACCTGTTCAACTTCAGAAATGGCAGCAAAAGGTGGAGTCGGAATCGAACTCGATTTGGATTTAATTCCAGTGCGGGAAACGGGGATGGTTCCGTATGAGTATTTACTTTCAGAATCACAGGAGCGAATGCTGTTTGTGGCAGAAAAGGGACGCGAACAGGAACTGATTGATATTTTTGAGAAGTGGGGACTTCATGCGACTGTTGCCGGGAAAGTGATCGAAGAAGAGATCGTGAGAATTCTCTTCCAAGGCGCGATCGCGGCTGAAATCCCCGCAACCGCTTTAGCAGATAACACTCCGATTTATCATCGTGAACTGATCAGCGACCCCCCCGAATATGCTCAAAAAGCTTGGGCATGGACAGCCGAAAGTTTACCGAACTGTGATGAAAACGGGATTGCTAATCGGAACTGGAATGAGATTTTAGCAACTTTGTTGAATACACCAACGATCGCCTCAAAACGCTGGGTCTATCGCCAATATGATCATCAAGTCCAGAACAATACCGTGTTGCTTCCCGGTGGTGCAGATGCGGCAGTCGTGAGAGTTCGCCCACTTGCTGATGCTCAGAGCGCCTCTGTCATTCCTGATTCAGCTTCATTAAACAAAGGGGTTGCCGCAACGGTTGATTGCAATCCTCGTTATGTGTACCTGCATCCCTATGAAGGTGCAAAAGCCGCTGTCGCAGAAGCCGCCCGGAATCTAAGCTGTGTCGGTGCCGATCCGGTTGCGATTACCGATAACTTAAACTTTGGCAGTCCAGAAAAGCCGATCGGCTATTGGCAACTTTCTGAGGCGTGTCGCGGACTGTCCGAAGCTTGTCGAGAATTCTCGACTCCGGTCACAGGGGGAAATGTTTCTCTATACAACGAAACCCTAGATTCTGAAGGCAAGCCAGAGCCGATTTATCCGACTCCGGTTGTGGGCATGGTTGGATTTATTCCGCAGCTCGATCGCATCGTCGGACAAAGCTGGAAACAAAGCGGAGACGTAATTTACCTCTTAGGATTGCCGATGTCGGATTCGTCCTTAACCTTGGGCGCATCAGAATACCTGGCAACAGTGCATCAAACTGTGGCAGGAAAACCGCCGATCGTTGACTTTGAACTGGAACGCAAAGTCCAAGCGGTTTGTCGATCGGGAATTCGCAGCGGTGTTATTCAATCGGCGCATGATAGTGCAGAAGGGGGAGTCGCGATCGCGCTGTCTGAATGTTGTTTCGGGCATCAGCTTGGGGCAGAAATTCAAATTCCAAATAGCGCGGCGCGAATGGACGAAGTTCTCTTTGCAGAAGGCGGAGCGCGGATCATTGTTTCTGTGAAACCGGACTCGGTTGCAGAATGGGAGGCAACTCTATCTGCGGAACTCGGCGATCGTTGGCAAAAATTGGGAACCGTCGGCGGGGAATCCCTAAAGATTTCGGTCTCCCAATTTCATGTAATCGACGCTACGATCGCAGAGTTGTTCACAGGTTGGTCGAGTGCGATCGAGAAGGGGCTAACGGAATAGCTCTGCCGTTGTGTGCGATATTAAGGGAATGTTAAGACTCTGTGTTCAACAAGACCCGTGTTCTCAACGTTCTGATTGCTGTCTAACTACGCAAAACCAAGCTTATGCTGCCTGACGACAAGTTTTCTGTAGATCCTGCTGAGCATCGTCCTGACAAACCAGAAGAAGCCTGCGGGGTGTTTGGAGTTTACGCACCGGGAGAACCTGTAGCTAATCTGGCTTATTTTGGACTGTTTGCCCTACAGCATCGAGGTCAAGAATCTGCGGGAATTGCCACGTTTGAAGGAGATTATGTTCACCTTCATAAAGACATGGGTTTGGTAGCACAAGTCTTTAACGAAGCAAAGCTCAAAGAGCTACCCGGAGATTTAGCGATCGGTCATACTCGCTATTCGACGACCGGATCGAGCCGGGTGGTGAATGCTCAACCTGCGTTAGCAAAATCACGTTTAGGAACGCTGGCGTTAGCACATAACGGAAACTTGGTGAATACTCGTGAACTCCGTGAAGCATTAGCTGAAACGAATCACGATTTTGCGACAACAACGGATTCTGAAGCGATCGCGCTGGCGATCGCAGAAGAAGTCAATCGAGGAAATGATTGGGTCAATGGCGCGATCGCGGCGTTTAAGCGGTGTCAGGGTGCGTTTAGTCTCGCGATCGGGACTCCGGACGGCATGATTGGAACCCGCGACCCGAATGGGGTTCGTCCGCTCGTTTTGGGCACTTTGGCGCAGGAATCGCACGCTGCACCTTTGCGCTATGTTTTAGCCTCAGAAACTTGTGGACTCGATATCATTGGAGCCGATTACGTTCGAGACATTCAGCCGGGTGAACTGGTGTGGATTACCAAGGACGGCATCGAGTCGATTTTCTGGGCAGAGCAACCCGCTCGCAAACTGTGCATTTTTGAAATGATTTATTTCGCCCGTCCTGATAGCATGATGCACGATGAAACGCTGTACAGCTATCGGCTGCGAATCGGACGACAGCTTGCGAAAGAATCGACAGTGGATGCAGATATCGTGATTGCGGTGCCAGATTCGGGCGTTCCGGCTGCGATCGGGTTTTCTCAAACTTCGGGCATTCCTTATGCCGAAGGCTTGATCAAAAATCGCTATGTCGGTCGTACTTTCATTCAACCGACTCAAGGAATGCGAGAAGCGGGAATTCGGATGAAGCTTAACCCGCTTAAAGATGTACTCGCTGGAAAGCGTGTGATTATTGTCGATGACTCGATCGTGCGTGGAACGACGAGCCGCAAGATCGTGAGAGCACTGCGCGATGCAGGCGCGATCGAAGTTCATATGCGGATTTCTTCGCCTCCGGTGACGCATCCTTGTTTCTACGGCATTGATACTGACAGTCAGGATCACTTAATTGCAGCGACAAAATCAATCGAGGAAATTGCGAAGCAGATTGAGGTAGATTCGCTGCAATATCTCAGTTGGGAAGGAATGCTAGATTCAACTAGAGAAAATCCGGGTGAATTCTGCTCGGCTTGTTTTACTGGAGATTACCCGATCGCAATTCCTGAAACGGTGAAGCGATCGAAGTTAATGCTAGAAAAAACGGCGAAATAGCAAACATGCCCACCGAATCCGATTCGGTGGGCATGTTTCTTAAGAGCGAACGGC
This sequence comes from Cyanobacteria bacterium FACHB-DQ100, assembly GCA_014695195.1. NCBI lineage: Bacteria > Bacillati > Cyanobacteriota > Cyanobacteria bacterium FACHB-DQ100. The sequence goes on from JACJNW010000025.1 coordinate 11,975, forward strand.
TAAACTACTGCACAACCGCAGGACGAGCCGCAGACGGACGACGATCGATCACTTGATCAACCAATCCATACTCTTTTGCTTCTTCAGCCGACATGAAGAAATCGCGCTCAGTATCTTGTTCAATCCGATCGAGCGGTTGTCCGGTGTGATCTGCCAGATACGAATTGAGTCGCTGCTTGAGATACAGAATTTCTCTCGCTTGAATTTCGATATCGGTCGCTTGTCCTTGTGCGCCCCCTAGCGGCTGGTGAATCATAATTCGCGAGTGGGGTAAGCTCATGCGTTTTCCTTTAGTTCCAGCGCTGAGCAAGAATGCACCCATGCTGGCAGCAAACCCGACGCAAATTGTAGACACCTGCGGGCGAATTTGCTTAATCGTGTCATAGATACCCATTCCCGCGGAAACCGAACCGCCGGGGGAATTGATGTAGAGATAGATATCCTTGTCCGGATCTTCGGCTTCGAGGAACAGTAGTTGTGCAACGACGAGGTTGGCAACATCCGAATCGATCGCGCTACCGAGGAACACGATTCGTTCCCGCAACAGTCGGGAGTAAATGTCAAAGGCGCGTTCGCCCCGTCCGGAAGTTTCAATAACGGTAGGAATCATGAATCCAGCCCAGTAATTTTTTTCATTTTAGCGAATGAACGCTCAGTCGTTGGGGTGTTTGCCGTACACAACGGATGCGCTAGAGTTTGCCTAACCTGAATAAACGGACTAAATTATCGTCAAGGAATGTAAAGGTTGATTTGAGGTAGCTGTGAAAAGATCAAAGATTCTACTTTTGTCATTAACAGGAATTGCAGTGGCAGCAGTCTCCGGTGGTTATTATTTTTGGCGACAGTTCACCCAATTACCAGACTGGTACGCTAAGGAACAGTCTAGCCCTCGAACTTATACTCAAATTCAAGAATCCGGTGCTGCGATCGAAAGAAAAATTGCCGCTCAAATTCAAACCAATCCGCAGCCTGCCAGTACAAATATTACGCCCAATTTCCCGGAGCCTCAGCCCTCTCAGCCTGTTCAGGTTGCACTGAGTTCTCAAGAATTAAACGATTTGCTTGTCACCAAAATCACTGAGAAAAGTGGCGGTAAAGGTTTACCCAATTCAGTGAAAGGGTTTCACACTTCAGTGAAAAATGACCAGCTAAAAACTGGAGCGGTTGTGGATATTAAAGAGCTACAGAATAGCGGAATCGGATCACAACATCAGGCATTGTTAACGCAAATTACCGAAAAAATTCCGATGAGCGATCGCAAAGTTTACATCGGAATTGAGGGCAAGCCTGAGATCCAAAACGGCAAGTTACACTTCGATCAAAACGCCAAAATTCAGGTGGGAAACATGAGCTTTACGATCGCTGAAGTGGCGAACCGCTTAGGGGTGTCTCCTCAAAAAGTGCAAGACCAACTCAACCTCGAACTGAAGCTACGCGGCTTGACCGTAAAAGATATTAACTTCCAAGATGGCAATGCAGTTTTGAGCGGAGCCGCCAAATAAAACAAATCCTTTACAGGGTGCAGCAAGGACTCTGTAAAGGATTTATGAGATCTAGCGACCGTGCAATTAGCCGCGAACCTTCACTTGAATGTTTGCATTCTGCAAACCAGGGCGTTTTGCAACTGCGCTAAGGGTTTGCTGTACCGCATACTTTTGGTTTACCGAGGTCATCAGTTCTGCAAGGTTGTGCTTTCTTGCAACACCCCACAAGTCTGCAACAATGCTGTACGTGCCATCTTCGTTATGTACCCAGCCGATGTCATAGCTACCATCTAAAACAGCGACGATATCTGCGTGAACGCGCTGACAGCCCATTCCCCGAACTTCAGCGTTGGTTTCTACTGTGAAACCCAGATCGCGCAACGAAACTTTAAGCAATTCTGCATCGGTGATTTTACTGCGGAGTGTACTAAAGTGTGACATAGATTTTGTCCTTGCTTGAATGGGTGGTATGTAAGTTGTTTTGTTAACAGTAACAGTGGGAGAATCGAGCGATCGTCTACCTAAAGGCTTCTTTTTTAGGCTTATGTTTTTAAGCTTACAATAGTCTTGGGGTAGACAGCCGTTTAGACGATTGAGTTATGTAACGATTCCAGTAACGTAAAGCTTCGATTTTTGATCTGGGTTCGGTAAGATGCAACCAGTACCATTTTTGAGAAGCTAACAAATGACCGTTACTCCGTCTGGGCGATCGCCCCTTTCAACGATTTTGCAGTCCGACCTTAGCCCCAATCCAGCGTTTCAAGCGGTTTGGTTAGGAGTGCGCGTTTTGGTGGGTGTATTAATGATTCACAATGGCTTTAGTAAATTAGCTGATGTTCAAGGCTTTGTTGATAATGTCATGAGCGTGATTGGCTTCCCGTTTCCATTATTTTTCACCTACTGTGCAGCGTATACGGAAATTGTTGCTTCAATTTTGTTAATTTTCGGATTCTTCACGCGAATCAGTGCGTTGTCCTTAACGTTCACAATGCTAATCGCGGTTTATTTCCATCTGAAAAAAACAGGATTAGACGTTGGGCCTGTAGAAACAGCTTCGCTGTATATGCTGATTTATCTTTTGTTTACTGTCGGGGGCGGCGGGAATTTCTCGATCGATCATCTGTTGTCGCGGGGACGATCGAATTCCTAAAACGAATGGTCTAGCTCGGTAAATCTGCAAAACTGCTTCAGCTTTGGAAATCTACAGGACTAGACCATTTTTTAAAAAACTTGGGTGAGGGATTATTCTTCCTCTTCGGTTTCGATCGGTTGTTCAACTGGCTCGTTTTCGGCTGTAATCTCTTCTAACGCTTTCTGAATCCAAATTCTCGATAAGTCGATTAAGCTAATGCTGTCGGGCACAGTGACCATTGATTTGTTCCTCCTTCATCTATCCTAAAGCGTAGCGAACTACACCTTTAGTGGCATGAATAGGGCTACTTATTGAAACATTTATTTACAATCTTAAATCTTGTCAAGATTGTATTTTAGATTGATTAACTTCGAGAATTGCAGAATCTCGGATTGCCCCTGTCCCTGGGAAGTTAGACGGAGACGATCATCAAATCTCTACTGTCTGTAACAGTCTCCTCGGCATTTGGTTTTCATTGCAAAAATAAAAGGGAGAAGTGATAAACTTCTCCCTTCCAACTTCATGCGGATGGCGAGACTCGAACTCGCAAGGCAATGCCACACGCACCTCAAGCGTGCGCGTATACCAATTCCGCCACATCCGCCTAAGCCTTAACTACAATAGCAGATAAATCGCAATTTCGTGACAAATTTTTTCAAATTTTGTGGGATTGGCACGATCGCAGTTTTTGCACCCCCGATAGCGGTACACTCAAAACCTTACTGACTCCCGCAACTGCTCATGTCGTTTCACGCAACCCTAGATCAACTGGTTTCACTCCTCGGAGCATCAGCTCAAAATTTACCGGATGCAACTGCGATCGGTCTGACAACCGATTCGCGATCGATCCAATCGGGTGAGATTTTTCTAGCCTTGCGGGGTGAGAAGTTTGACGGGCATGATTTTGTAAAGACTGCAATCGAGCAAGGTGCGGTCGCGGCGATCGTGGATGCTCAATTTGAAGCGGGTGATTTACCTGTTCTCGTGGTTTCGGATACCTTGCAGGCGTATCAAACGATCGGGCATTGGTGGCGGAAACAGTTTAAAATCCCGGTGATTGCAATTACTGGATCAGTCGGGAAGACTACAACAAAGGAATTAATTGCAGCGGTTTTATTGAAATACGGCAAAGTCCACAAAACGCAAGCAAATTACAACAATGAAATCGGTGTTCCGAAGACACTCCTAGAATTAACTTCAGATCACGATTTTGCTGTGATTGAGATGGGAATGAGAGCGCCTGGGGAAATCGCATTGTTATCACAAATTGCAGAGCCGGATGTTAGCGTGATTACGAATGTAGGAACCGCACATATTGGAAGATTGGGATCGAGAGCAGCGATCGCTCAAGCGAAATGTGAACTGCTGGCAGAAATGCCCAAAGATGCCATTGCAATTCTGAATCACGATAATGCTTTATTGCTCGAAACGGCTGAGAAAGTTTGGCAAGGTCAAACCATCACCTACGGACTGCAGGGGGGTGATTTACAAGGACAACTCATTGATGCAGAAACGTTACAGGTCGGTGAGTTGAAGTTTGTATTACCGCTCCCCGGTGAACATAACGCGCTGAACTTCTTAGCCGCTTTAGCCGTTGTGCAAACTCTCAATCTCGATGCTGCAAGGCTAACCGCAGGGGTCGAAGTTGAATTGCCCAGTGGCAGAGCGAAACGCTACGAATTACCCAACGATGTGGTGATTCTCGATGAAAGCTACAACGCAGGTTTAGAGTCGATGCTGGCATCTCTAAAGCTGTTAGCTCAGACTGAGGGCGATCGTAGAATTGCTGTGCTTGGCACGATGAAAGAACTTGGTGACTGGTCGGTTCAGTACCATCAGCAAGTCGGTGAACAAGTGAGAAATTTGCAGCTTGATCAATTGTTGATTCTGGCTGACCCGGATGAAGCGCAAGCCATGGCGATCGCGGCTTCTCCCGTTCCGTCCGAGACTTTCACAACGCATACAGAAGTAATATCGCGGTTGAATGAATTGATTCGATCGGGCGATCGACTTCTATTTAAAGCATCAAGAGCGGTGGGACTCGATCTCGTCGTAGCTGCCATCGTTCCATCCAAGTAAACACCTCCTATCGACTGATCCCCAAGCTAAAACAGTTGATTTACTCCTTTCAGTTGAGGGGTCTATCACTTGAGAAAGATGCTTATCCGCTCTCGCCTCAGCGATTCTGACATCAAAGGTAGTTCAAAATTGCAGCCTCACTGACACATCTCTTGTGTTGGGCGAAGTCTGATGAGGGAATTTCTATGAGTCAAGTCACAAATTTAACTTGGGAACTCGGTCAGATCCTGGCACAAGTTCCAATCGATCGAGGAGTCACAACACCGGAGCAAGCGGCTTTGGTATTTTCAGGCCCTCGATTTTTTGTTGCTCTAATTTCGGGAATTGTATTAGCATTTGCATTCCAATTACTGTTTACAAATTTATCCGTTGCTGCCGGAATTTCTTACCTCGGACATTCTTCGGATGATCATGATTCGCATCATTCGCACTCTAGCGGTGGTGGCGGCACGATTCGCAAAATCGGTACTGCTGTCGGTCTCTGGACACTAATCACCGTCACCATTTCGCTGTTTATCGCTTGCTTGCTGGCGGTGAAACTCAGTTTATTAACGACCGCAGCGCTGGGTGCGATCGTCGGTCTGGTGATCTGGGCGGCATACTTTACCCTGCTCGTTTGGGTGAGTTCTACGACAGTGGGATCGCTGGTCGGTTCAGTGGTCAATACTGCAACGGCTGGATTCCAATCGATCGTCGGAACGGCAACGGCTGCACTCGGAGCAAGAGCCGTTAATCAGCAAGTCGTCTCGACCGCAGAAGCGGCAGCCGCAGCAGTCCGGCGAGAATTGGGTTCGGCGATCGATCCTGCCAATATTCGGGATTCTCTCGAAGACTACATCGAACGGCTTCGTCCTGCACAATTGGATTTTGGTCGGGTGCGGCGTGAACTCGAAACGTTGGTGAATGATCCAGAACTGCAAAGCGTGATGGGTAGTGGCTCTGCGGTCGAGGTGATGGATCGGCTGCGCCATATCGATCGCAATACGTTTGCGAAATTGATTAGCGATCGCACGGATTTATCGAAACAAGATGCAAACCGTTTGATCGATCAGCTTGATGCAGTTTGGAAAGATACGATCGGTCGCCATCAGCGCAAAGATCCGACGCAAGAGTTGGTGGAATATCTGAAGACTGTTCAATCCGGACAAGTCAACATGAACGATCTCAATCGTCGTTTGGATCAGCTCACCGAAGAACTGCGCCGTCAAGGTCAGACGTTGCAAAACACGCAGCAAGATCAAATGTCGGGAATGCGCGATGCGTTCTCGTCCTTGGCGCAGCAAGGTGGAAAACAAGACCAAGCGAGCCTTGTCGATCGAGCGATGCAATTCGGTTTCTCAACTCTGATGGGAACCGTGATGGGGCGGACAGACCTGAAGGATCTCGATGTTGAAAAGATCATCGGACAGATTCAATCGGCTCGCGATAAGGTGATGTCGGGCGCACAAAAAGCCACGAGTCAGGTTTCGTCGGGCTTTAGTCCGATTAAAGCCGATGTTGAGAACTATCTGCTAAATACCTATTCCTGGCACTTCAATCGGGAAACCTTAGACAGCGAATTCCGCGAATTGCTTCACGATCCGGAAGCCGATCCGGGTGCGGTGAGACGCGAACTCGAACGGCTAAATCGTGGCGATTTCGTCAATCTCTTAACTCAACGTGGAGATTTACCGGCAGCACGAGTTGCTGAGATTGCCGATCAGCTTGAAACAATTCGGGCAGCGACTCTGAGCCAAGTTCAAACGGCTGAAGACCATCACGAAACGACCGATCTTCGCAGTCGCGTTGAGAACTACTTGCGATCGACGAACAAAGATGAACTCGACCCCGACGCGATCGAGCGGGAAGTGTCGCTACTGCTCGAAGACCCCGAAGCAGGCTACGACGCGCTGAAGAATCGCTTGAGCCATTTCGATCGCGATACCCTGACGCAGTTGTTATCGCAGCGTCAGGATCTCACCCCGGAAGAGTCCGATCGCATTATTACTCGCTTTGAAAGCACGCGCGATCGTGTCCTCAATTCAGCTCAAGAAGCGCAAAACCGCGTTCGTTCTGAAGCCGAAGCCCTGCGGCTCAGAGTCGAATCTTATCTGCGAAACACCAACAAATCCGAACTCGATCCGGAAGGTATTAAGCGCGATTTCCGCTTGTTGCTTGACGATCCGCAAGCTGGATCTTCTGCACTGCGGGCACGCCTGAGCCAGTTCGATCGCGATACGCTCGTTCAATTGCTATCGCAGCGTCAAGACCTCGCGCCGGAAGAAGCCGATCGGATCATCGGTCAGCTTGAAGATGTGCGAAACACGGTGATGCACGCGCCGCAAATCGCCGTTCACAAAGCGCAAGATCAAATCGATTACGTCATCAGCACGATCGAACGCTATCTCCGCAACACGCATCTCTCTGAACTTGATCCGGATGGCATCAAGAGCGATCTAAATGCGTTGCTGAGCGATCCGAAAACAGGCGGTTCTCGCTTGAGAAGAAGACTGTCGCAAGTCGATCGCGACACGATCGTCAAACTGTTAGCACAACGTCCCGATCTGACGGAAGCGCAAGCCAATCAGATGGTCGATCAAGTGCTGTCATCCATTCGGAGTGTGGCGCGATCGCCGCGTCGCTTGGCATCGAGAACCCAACAGCGGGTGCTCAACTTCCAATCGGCATTTGAGAACTATCTGCGGAATACGCAGAAAGAAGAACTCAATCCCGACGGCATCAAGCGCGATCTGCAATTGCTACTGCGCGATCCAAAGGCTGGATTTGGTAGCTTCGGCGATCGCTTATCCCACATGGATCGCTCGACGATCGTGGCGCTTCTAGCTCAACGAAACGACATGACCGAGGAAGAAGCGAACCGCGTGGTTGATCAAGTGCTTTCGGTGCGTGAACAGTTCATGGCACAGATCCAAGCGATCCAGAACCGGATTCAAGGCGTAATCGACGGCATTCTCGATCGCATTCGCAATTACTTGAATTCGCTAGATCGCCCGGAGCTGAACTATGAAGGCATTCGGACTGATCTGCGGACGCTGTTCCATGATCCGCAAGCGGGCTTTGATGCGTTGCGCGATCGTTTAGGTAGCTTTAACCGCGAGACGGTTGTAGCGCTGCTCTCATCCCGCGAGGACATCTCGGAAGCTGAAGCAAACCGAATTGTCGATCAAGTGGAACACGCGAGAACTTCAGTTCTGCGACGTGCAGAACGGATTCAAACCGAAACCCAACATCGGCTTGAAGAAGTCAAGCGACAAGCCAAAAAGCAAGCCGAAGAAACCCGCAAAGCGGCAGAAACAGCAGCTTGGTGGTTGTTTGGAACCGCGTTAATCTCGGCAGGCGCATCGGCTCTTGCAGGCGCGATCGCGGTCGGTGGTCTCTAATTGACTCGCGTTTAGCCTAGCGAATAAAAGTCAGCCCTCCACTACTCAAAAGCGGAGGGCTGACTTTTTTAAAGCTAAATTGCAAAACTGGTAAACACCGTTAGCCCCCCAAATCTCTAAAGCAAGAAGCTTTGACACCGCTCCAATCTGTTGGTCTCAAAGCTTCTTAGCGAGAAATTTGGGGGCAGCTATCCGCTCAAAACTAAAAACTCCGTAGCTTACGCGCTGTCAAATTAAACGTCAAATTAAACATCGTAAATGCGACATTCAGCCGCATCAGGATTATCGTCGCAATAAGCAGCTAATGACCCTTTTCCATCCGATCGACGGTGCGAGATTTCAGCTTGAACTTCTTCGACTGCATCCCAAGCGGTTGCACATTCATCCGACATCGTTCCATTCGTACCGCAAGCATCACGCGCTTGATCAACAAGTTTGGTGAGGCGTTGTTCGATCGTAATGCCTTCTTTTGCTTCAGTCATAACCTTACCCCTGGTGTAGTGAAGATTGGGCGATTACTTTCAGTTTGCCTCTAGATTTCAGCCTTGTGTGGTCTTCTACCTTTAATTTAACAATTCACCTCCTATCCCTAAGACCATCTATCACAACTTTAGTTATTTCGGCTGACTCGGATATCATCGCTACGTTTGAGCGATCGTGCCATTTGCTGATGACTTTGAATTGCCTGGTAAATCGCATCTTGCCGTCGCGCTTGATCGCGCTTGATGCTGTAGTAATTGTTGCCAAGACCAGGAGCATCCCATTGATTCGTCCGAGGATCAAGATACGAGTAGGTACGAGCGTGGAGAACTGCTTCCGAGCCGCGTAAACCCTCTGTATAGGCTTGCCGGAGACGATCGACATATCCACCCTCTTCGAGTGCTGCGAGCGGCGCTTGGTTTGCCAAATCAATGCCATTTAGCTGTTCTTCGAGTCCAAGCCGCAGTCCCGCAGAAATGGCATGCCGCTCGATCGCAGCATACTGATTCCGCAGGCGGGCAAGTTGACGACGATCGGCATCATCGGGAGAATCCGCGCCATGTTGATAAGAGAAGCTGCCCACGTTCCACACCCCGTTACCTGGATCGATGTGCCCCTTGTACGCCCAGGTTTTGCCGCCATCGGGAGTACGAGTTCCTTCCGCGCTTCCGACTGCCTTAGCAACCAGGGAGTCTGAACCACCTTCAAACAGTTCATCGGGTGCAACTGCAACTAAGCGATCGTCCGATTGAGCGGCGGATTGACCATTTTGATCATTGCCACAATTCCTACACACGTCTAGCAGAGCATTATTGGTTGCAACACTGGCTTGAGGTAATGCTTTCGGGCGCTTTACTCCTTCAGTTTCAGGAGATTGAGCAGGACGAGCAGGAGCTTGAAAGCCGATCGCGGCGGATTTCTTCGGGCTGGTTCCAGTGACAGATGATGTGATTTTAGATTGAGAAGTGACTGGATTTGCTTTAGAGGTGGGTGGGCTAAAGGTGAGCAGTCCTTGAGCTTGCGCCGATCGCATTCCGCTCAGCGTCAAGACGATGAGGCTGACCATCAAAGAAGCAAGTTTTTTCATCGTGGCTTTAGAGTTCGTTGCAGTAAGCTTTTATCGGGTTCGACGAGTGCCCAGCTTTCGTCGGCTTGCTTGAGTAAGGTGGCAAATTGCAGAATGGTTCCGGTGGCGATCGCGTCTCCAGCTTTCAGGGTTCCAAGCTTCGGACGATCTAATCCACACAGGCGGAACAAATAGGCGGGTGTATCTGCACCTGCAAAGTACACACAGCCGCGTTTGTCGATGTACGCATCTCCGTCTGAGGGAGCATACACCGACTGACCGTTCAGAGCGATCGAAATATCTCCGAGTCCGCCCGTCACTTTTGCGCCTGCAATCTCATCTCCCGGCTTGAGTTGCCAGCTTTGATAGAGCTTGGGTTCTGAAATCAGGTTCTGACTGTGGGGGGAAGCAGAACAGCTAGACATTAAAAGCAGAATCAATCCAGCCTTAACGAATCCAGAACTTATATCCCAGATATTGATTCCCTTCATACGAAACCACAATAAACGTTTGAGAAGTCGATCGTTCTAGCGCATCAGATGCTACTCGATAGGCTTCACGCTCAGTCTGTGTTCCAGTCCGGAGCGAGAGTGCAGGAAGGGTGCAGTAAGGCTCTTTTAAGGCTTTGCGGACTGCATCTTTCGGGTCTCCGTTTTTCAGCGTGATCAGCTTTGCAATCTGGTCTTCAGAAACGGTTTGCTGCGATCGTACTGATCCTTGACAGTCTAGCCCTGCATCTTTGCTTCCAAATGAAGGGAGTCCCATCGCTTGAAAGAAGATGCCCAACGCTAAGATACCTGCAACCCCTGCTAACCCTTGGTTAGAGGTAATTTTTTCAGTCATAGTTTGCCTCCGACGAACAATCCCAAAGTCACCAGCAACAGTCGGTAAATCCCAATCCGATTGGCTTGAGGAATAAAGAAAGCGGCGTAAGCGGCTAACAATGCCGGAATACACATCAACACAATCACTGGAATGTTGAGAAATGGCATTGCTGCAACCCAGTATTTCAGCCCAATTCGCAGCCCTGCTGCTGCTAATATCCAAACGGCAGCATCGATCGCAAGTGCAGCATTCTGTTCGGGTAGTTTGAGGCAGCGCTGCAACAGGCGGTATAGAGGCTTGCGGCGACGGATACGAGTGGGGTGAATCCCATTCATCCCACTCGTCGGGCGGAAGGGCGGAATCTCGGTTTGAGGCGGTCTGCGAGTAAATTGTGGAGCGCGAACGGGAGCGGGTTCAAGCGGCAAGCGCACAGAGCTAGGTTGAGGCGGCGCTGGATGAGCAGAGCGGGTGCGCTCTTGTGCCTGCATATGTTCGACCGTGGACTTAAGCTCATCGATCGCAATCCAAGTTGCGTTCAGTTGCTCGTTAAATTGGGCCAGCACAGCTTCGAGGGAGGGGGACGCTTCCCAGGTGAGCTTTACTCGCGTGGAAGCGGCTTGATTCGCTGCTTTATGGGTCGCCTGGCGCTTGGAGGCGGAGATTTTTGTGCTAGCAGCTTTTGCAGTTGGTGCTTTTTCAGTTTTCGTGGTGCGGCGTTTTTTCGGAGAGGTCGCATCAGTGGTAGACTCATCACTGCTTGCAGCGGACTCCGGGTTCGATTCACTCGCGCTCAGGGGATCAGCGATCGGTTTCGCAAGCTGCCGTTTTGTGCCTGGCTGAGTCTGAGTGATCCGGGTTGACTGGCTTTCTGATTTCAGTTCTGTCATCGCGGCTCCTGGGGCAAGTGAGTCTTTAGTACCTTCGTACTATATTAGTATTAATGTGCTACCGCTCAAATGTCAATCATATCGATCGAATTCATCCCGAAAAAAGCGACATACCATAAAGCGTGAACTTTTGTGATAACAGGTACAAAAGTTTAATTTTGCCTCAATTAGATTGGGGAGAAAGCGAATCTGGGAGGTCGGTATGGGGTTAAAGACACAGGTTGAAATTTTCCCACTTGAATCCATCAAGGGCGGCATGGCGGAGTTTTACACGCCGCAATCGAGCCATGAAACCATGCTGGTGAATATTCCGGCTCAGACGATCGACGATCTGTTCGTTCATCGCACTCAGACCGATCAACTGCTAGTCGTGCGCGGCAGTTTTATTCTGGTTGTATTACAAAATCGTAGGTATCAATACATTTCGTTAAGCGAAATGAAGCCGCAGGTGGTAAAAATTCCGCCGGGAGTACCGCATGGAGCCATTAATCTCAGCGGCTCAGCCTGTGTGTTGGTGAACGCCGTGTTAAGACATAGCACTCCTATTGATCGAGATTATCGCCCAATGCGCCGACCAATCCCCTACGATATGAATATGGCTCACCAATTACAAAAAATTCATTCTTCTAGCCATGCTTAGTGAATTTTATTTAAGCTTGAATATGCCACTCATAACTGGCATCTAATTCTCTTTCCCCTGTGTTTCATGCCGCTCACAATTCTTGTTGCAGAAGATGATTTAGGAACCCGCCTCTCGATTTGCGACTATCTCGAATGTTCTGGTTATTCTGTGGTCTCAGCAGAAAACGGTAAAGATGCGATCGCCCTGCTCGAAACGCATCAGCCGCATTTGATCGTGACCGATGTTTCGATGCCGCTGATGGATGGGTATGAATTTGTGCGCCAAGTGCGGCGACGACCGGCGCTGCGTTTGTTACCGATCGTATTTCTCACCGGACGCACGGATACCGACGAGCGGGTACGGGGGTATCAGCTTGGCTGTGATGTTTATCTTGCAAAACCGTTTGAGCTTCCAGAATTGGGTGCAGTCGTGCGGAATCTCCTCGATCGCAGCCAGATGATCGAATCCAGTTGGCGATCGCGGCAAGAGTTTGAAGTAGCCGCAGAAGCAGAGCGGGAAAAACCAGATATCAACATTGCTTTTACCGATCGCGAACAAGAGGTTTTGACGCTGCTGAGCGATGGATTATCGAATAATCAGATTGGAGATCGATTGCATCTGAGTTCGCGCACCGTGGAGAAGCATGTTAGTAGTTTGCTAAGAAAAACAGACACGAGCAATCGGGCTGAATTGGTGCGATTCGCAATGGAGCATCATTTAGTGCTATAAAAAACCGCCGGAGTATATCCGGCGGTTTTTTATAGCTTTATGACTTAAAATCCTACGATTCCAACAAGCTCCGCAGCATCCAAGCCGTCTTCTCATGAATCTGCATCCGTTGAGTCAGTAGATCAGCAGTCGGTTCGTCGTTGGCTTCATCCACTAAGGGGAACAACGATCGCGCCGTTCTCACCACCGCTTCTTGTCCTTCGACTAGGAGCTTGATCATTTCTTCTGCTTTCGGAACTCCCGGCGTTTCGGCGATCGAACTTAGCTTCGCATATTCGTTGTAAGTTCCTGGAGCCGGGTAGCCCAGTGCTCGGATGCGTTCTGCGATCGAATCCACTGCTAAAGCAAGCTCAGTGTATTGTGTCTCAAACATCGTGTGCAACGTTTGAAACATTGGGCCTGTGACATTCCAATGGAAATTGTGCGTTTTCAAATACAGCGTGTAAGTATCTGCTAGTAAACGCGACAAGCCTTCTGCAATTTCTTGACGCTTGTTATCTTCGATGCCAATGGCAACTTGACTAACCATAGTCTTCTCCTACTAAATTTCTAAAAAAGAGTGAGTAGTCCAAACCGTCTTGCTGGCTATTATCCCGCAGCCAACCTGAAAATTAAGCTAAATGTTGCTTAAGAACGGCTCTGGGTGCGCGTCGCACATTACACAAAATCGTTTCGTGTCCCAGTCGGCTACAGGCTTCGTAGCGATGACAGCCCGAAAATCCGTAATACTGTTCATCCACTTCTAAAACGTCGATCGGCTCTTGGAGTCCAATCTCCGAAATTGAAGCCATGAGATCTTTAACCTTCTCTTGATCGTTCTGCCGAAATAACGGGCGGCGAATCTGATTGATTGGGATTTCTTGAACTCTCATGCATCTTCTCTTCATCCAACCTCTATATCATACTCATAATGACTACGACTTGCAAGTTGTTTTTGCAGGTTTGCTGACATTAAATTCAACGCGTCAAATTCCGCATTCTCAACCATCTGTGTAATCCTGGATCATGCACAAATTGTTCTAGCTTTCTAAGGGAACCCAACATGGACGACAAGCTGATGCTCATGATTCCGGGACCAACTCCGGTGCCGGAGCAGGTCTTATCGGCAATGGCAAAACATCCGATCGGACACCGGAGCGGTGATTTTGGCAAAATTGTGGCAGAAGTCACCCAAAATCTCAAATGGCTGCACCAAACGCAAAATGATTTACTCATCCTGGCTGCCAGTGGGACAGGCGCAATGGAAGCCGGAATTATTAACTTTCTCAGTCCGGGCGATCGCGTGTTAGTCGGATCAAACGGTAAGTTTGGAGAGCGCTGGGCAGAAGTCACCGATGCTTATGGACTGCAAACCGAGCGCGTCACGGCAGAATGGGGTAAACCGCTTGACCCCGAAGTGTTTCGCGAGAAGTTGGAGAGCGATCGCGATAAGCAAATCAAAGCGGTGATTATCACGCACAGCGAAACCTCGACCGGAGTGATCAACGATCTCGAAGCGATCAATCGCCACGTTAAAGCCCACGGCGAAGCGTTAATCATTGTTGATACGGTGACGAGCTTAGGAGCAACCAGCGTTCCTGTCGATGAATGGGGTTTAGATGTGGTTGCATCCGGATCGCAAAAAGGCTATATGATTCCACCCGGATTAGGCTTTGTTGCTGTGAGCCCAAAAGCTTGGGAAGCGTACAAAACGGCAAAACTTCCCCGCTACTATTTGGATTTGGGCAAATATCGCAAGTCGAGTGCCAAAGATACCACTCCATTCACCCCTGCGATTAACTTGTTCTACGCAATGCAAGCCGCATTGAGAATGATGCAGGCAGAAGGATTAGAAAACATCTTTGCGCGACATGAACGGCATCGGCAAGCTACCCGTGCGGCGGTTCAAGGGCTGGGAATGCCCTTGTTTGCAGCAGATGAATGCAGCAGTCCGGCGATTACTGCGGTAATGCCGAACGGAGTTGATGCAGAAAAAATTCGTAGCATCATGCGGAAACGGTTTGATATTGCGCTGGCAGGCGGACAAGATCACCTCAAGGGTCAGATTTTCCGCATTGGACACCTGGGATTTGTTAGCGATCGCGACATTCTCACAGCGATTTCTGCGCTCGAAGCAACCCTGCAAGAACTTGGCTACGATGGCTTTACGCCTGGCGCAGGAATTGCGGCGGCGGCTAAAGTTTTGGCAGGTTAGGGACGATCGCAATGGGGTTTGCTGCTTGCTGCGTTTCATACAATCGAGCCGCAGCAGTTAACCCCATAAATCCCCATAGCACCATGCCAAACGGAATCAGCATGACGGTATTGAGACTGATTTGCGACACGATCGCAATTACAATAGCGCGACAGGCTCCGACAAATGGATCGCTCGAAGCTTGCCGGACTTGCAGCGCTCCAAACACCAGCAGTGCCATTCCTGCAACATAAGGAATGGTGCCAACCCAGCCTAAATTGAGGAATAACGTAAGAATACCGCTATCGTTTCCCCCAATATTTGAATCTCGAATCACGTATCCTAACCCACGCCCTTCAAATTCGCTGAGGGCATCGTTGAGAAGATTGGTATAACCGATACTGCGATCGATAAAGCTGCCATCCTGCTGCCCTGCAAAGAATGTTTGTAGCCGCGAATTGATCACCGTTGAGAATGGCTCAACCATCGTTAAGGGCAACACAGCCAGCGACATCAGCATCAACGTGACGATCAGTCGCATTTGCAGCCTGGGTTTCAACGATGGGAGATAGACAATCAATCCGATGAGCCAGCTTAACCAAGCGGTTCTCACCAACGTTAGCAGCAATGCAAGATATCCGAATCCTGATGATACAAGCTTCAACGGACTCTTAATCGCAAACAGTAATAAGACACCCGCCACCATCGTTGCGGCGAACGGCTGTGGAGAGTGCATCGTGCTAAAGACTCGAATCGATAACGGGTTCGGTGTTCCAAATGAATAAATCATCAGAACGTTAATCAGATTTTGTAGCCAATACTGATCCCACAAAGGCGCAACTAGGAACTGAATGACACCGTAAACGCCCATCACCAGTGTTCCCCAGAGAAATACTCGCTCTGTAACGCGCTTGAGTTCTGGAAATCGTCGCCAGTGAGAAAATAAGTAATAGCCAAACACGATCGGAGTCAGCCAGTTTAACAGCGCAACGATCACCGTTTGGATCTGATATTCCATTAGTCCGATAAACGCTCCGTATAACACTGCGATCGTAGATAGGACAAACGGTAAACCATTCCCTCGAATTGCTTTGGGCAATTGAATCAGCAATGTTAGCGTCGATAATAATGACACTAGAAACGGAGCTAGTAAAACTGGATTAGGATCAAGCCATCCAACCTCCCAATCGATCAGGCGTCGGACAAAGGGTGTGAGAAACCAAAGCCACCAGGTAAAGCCAATGTAGAACATTGGGTAGCGAAAAAATAGCAGCGCTCCCACTGCTAAACTTCCGATAGGAAAAGCAAGTCTAAGAATTGAGGCAACGTTAACCGCAAGACACAGCACCGTAAACGCAATCAATCCCCCAATCAGAAGCCAGGGTTCAGAGAGTTGCGGGGATTTGGGTTGGGGTTGGGTGCTGTACATAAAGTCGGTGGGGTGAGTCTGGGCTAGTAGAGGTGGAATGTAGGAAGAGGAGATTTTTGCTCTGGTTTGGGCGGCTTCTTGCTCCCTAAATCCCTTACGAGTGAGGGACTTTGAATTATTGGCTGAAGTCCCCCGCTTGTGGGGAATTTAGGGCGACCTGGATTCAGCATCGAAGCGAATTTTGCCGGATTGAGATTCAGGATGTCGATCGCATTCGCCAAGCGGCATCGTAGAGCGTGAGATTGTCTTGAGCGATATTTTTCCAACTGTAGCGCTGTGCTGCTCGATAAGCATTTTGCCGCAGACGATCGAGCATGGAACGATCGAGAATCAGCGTTTCAACCGCTTGCTCAAAGGCTTCACGATCGCGACAAGGTACGATCAGTCCAGTTTCACCATCGCGCACAATTTCCAAGGGGCCGGGAGCCGTTGTAGTGACAGGAGCCAATCCACACGCCATGGCTTCTACCAGCGCCACCCCGAATCCTTCTGAAATGGTCGGTAGCACTTTGATGTGATGTCCTTTAAGCAGCTCCGGGAGTTGGTGATTTTCATAATACGGAATCACAGTCACCCGATCGCGCACTTCTGGATCGAAATCAGAATACACCTGCTCAGCGGGGCACTCGGTTCCGAATAGACTCACTTCTACTTTCGGATAGCGCTTGAGAATGGCATTGAGCGCAGGTGTACCGTATTGAATGCCTTTACGAACGATGTAGCTACTCACTTGAGCAATTTTGATCGGCTCATTTTCTGAAGGGGTTGGCTCAAACGCCAGATTCAACATCGCTTCTGGAATCCCATTGGCGACAACATGAGCACGATCGGGATGAACCCCCAATTTCTCGACCACGTAATCCCGATCGCGATGATTCAGCAACAGCACCAAATCAGACTGTCGCATTGAGGTTGCGACTTCCCAAAGGCGAATACTGGCGCGATAGAGCAGGTATTTCCATTCGAGTTTGAGGTTTCCGCGCTGTGCTTCTTCGAGATATTCCAGGTGCTCGATATGTTCTAGCCCGTGGCAACGGCAGACGAGTAGCGGACGCGATTTGTGAAACTTTTGCAGAATCAACCCCCAAATCCAAGCATCTGCTGTCGAAGCATCAATCACATCGATCGAAGAGAGCGATCGTAGAATTTTTGCGGTTGTAAATTCTGGAAAGAAGACAAATTTCAATAGCGGCGGTAATTGTTTCGGCAGATCATCGAGTGAATAAAACTCAGTTTGATGCCCCAGTTTTTCGTATTCCTGACCCAAGCGCCAAGTAACACCAGGGCCACCCGCATTAGGATCAGCAGGATAGTGAAACGTAAAAAGTGTTTTCATAAAAAATTAAGCGAGGGTCACACACAATGCAGTTCAAGCAAGTTCTTTTCGATACCGTCAATCATTTTCTTGTAGCTAAAATAATCTAAAACGTGTTGCCGACATCTTGTCTCCAAAGAGGGATCTTTTTCCCGCCAATCCAGAACTCGATCGAGACAATTTGCTAAATCATTCTCATCGCCTGGAATAAACAGGAAATCCGCAAATCCGGTAAGAATTTCGGGATTTCCACCGATCCGGCTGGCAATTTTAGGAACGCCGCAGGATAACGATTCAAACAAGCCTAAACTACAAGGTTCGCTCCATACACTCGGTAAAACGTTGACATCGCTAGCTTGATACAGAGACACTGGATTTGCGAGATGTCCAACAAACTGAACTTGATGAGAAATTCCTTGTGCCTCAACGAGTTGATTGAGCGATCGTAGATAGTCCATTCCTTCATCTTCGCACTCACGTTTCCTGGCAAAACTGTAATGCACAACAGGTTTTCCAGCAATCAAAACTCTAATTCTTCTTCCTTTCTTGATTAAGATTGCTGCCGCTTTGATTAGCGTTTCTAGTCCTTTTTCTCGGTCAATTCTACCGATGTAGGAGATGATCTTTGTATCATCAGAAACCTGCCATTGTTGCCGAATTTGCACCAAATTCTCAGTAGGCTTGAACTTCTCTAAATCAACCCCGTTGTAAACTACTTGAATTCGATCGTGCTCAATCCCAAATGCGACCCAATCTTGCTTTGTTTGCTGTGAAACTGCGATAAATCGATCCACTCGACGCAATCCAAATTTACGCTGACGATTTAAGTTAATCGGCGGAAGTTGTAAATAGCACACATACGGCAATTGATGGAAAAACGACAGCGCAGAAGCAAATAATGAGAAGTGATAATCGTTACAGAAAACGATCGAATTAGGCGCGATCGCCATTTGCCCTAGCTTGATCAAACCTGGCAAAAATTGCAGCGTACTCCTGAAGCTTCGCCAATCAAAGCCATAAGCGCTAATTTGAATGGTGCGATCGCAAAAAGACTGATACTGCGGCAGTAAATCACCGGCTTTCAGATACAGCAAAGTAATCCGATGCCCCCGTTGAAACAAGCCGCGACAAATTTCTAGCAAGTTCAATTCTTGCCCCCCACGCTGACGGGTAACGTGATTCTCCAGCACAATTAAATTCATCTTTAAATCGCTCACGCTTCATGCTGAATGCGGTGATAGTGCCAAAGTCTTCCCTGCTGCGCTAACAACGCCTGATAACTCCCCTGCTCAACCACCCGCCCCTGCTCCATTACCACAACTTGATCCGCTTTGATAATGGTCGAAAGCCGATGCGCGATCGTGATCACCGTTCGCCCCTGCGATAATCGCTCCAAAGATTGCTGAATCAACCGTTCTGATTCCGAATCTAGTGCGCTCGTCGCTTCATCGAGAATGAGAATCTCTGGATCGCGTAGCAACGCTCGTGCGATCGCTAGCCGTTGTCGCTGTCCGCCAGATAGCCGCACCCCGCGATCGCCCAACACCGTTTCAAATTGCTCCGGCAGTTCCAGAATGAACTTCAAAGCATTCGCTTGCTCGGCAACTTGCCAAACTTCTTGATCGCTGACATCATTCAATCCGTAAGCAATGTTCTCGCGTACCGACGTATTAAAAATAAACGTATCCTGACTGACGATCGCAATTCTGCGCCGCAGCGACTGAATCGCAAAGCGTCGGACATCCTCGCCATCAAATAAAACCTTGCCAGCCGTCGGATCATAAAATCGCGGAATCAAATCCACCAGCGTCGTTTTTCCCGCGCCAGAACCGCCCACGATCGCAGTCGTTTTTCCTTTCGCAATGCACAACGAGACTTCCTTTAGCACAAGCTGCTGCGGATCGTAGCCAAAATCGACCGCCTGAAATTCGATCGAGTGCTTCAATCCGTCAAAGATCCGATCGCCCTCCTGCAAATAGGGCTTGTTATCGCGCCGCAGCAGCTCGCGCAGATTCCGAATCGAGCCAGTGACAGCCGTGAGTTGAACGCGAGTCGAGTTCGCTTCGTAAACGACAGGAACCAACCGAAACAACACAAACAAAAACGTGAGGAGCGATGCAGTCTGAAGCGATCCGTTTTGCACAAAAACCGCGATCGCAAGAATGATCATCAAAATCAGTACCGTAGTTGCCAGTCCTTCTGCTAAAGGACGCACGATCGCCGATTGGCGCACCGATCGCATTCCCGCTCGAACAACTTGCGAACTTGCAGCATAAAACCGCTGACGCTCATAGTCCTGAGTCGCAAAGGCTTGCACCGTCCGAATTCCTGTGATAAATTCTAGCGCTCTACTGGTAAACCCTTCATTCGCTGCGGAAACAGCAAGACTCCTCGCTCTCACCCGACTGTTAACTTGCGACAATACAACTCCAATCAAGCTAAACAACACCAGAGAAACGATCGTGAATTTCCAGGAGATCGTAAACAGCAATACGAAATACAGTACCAAGGCTAATAGCTTAGTGATGATAAAAGCAACTAATGTACAAGCATAATTAAGCCGACCGATTTCGCTAGTGATTGTATTGATCAATTCACCTGCAGCAGTCTGATTGAAGTAGCTTAAACTCACCGCTTGCAATTGCTCAAAGATCCGCTTCCGCAATCGATCGACTAACGTTTGCTGCGTCAGTTCGGTATAAACCTGAGTCAAATAGTTAAACCCAGCCCGAACCCAAACTGATAGCAAAATCAAACTCGATACCCGCAAGAGTCGCTCAGTCGCACTGCGATCGATGCCAAGAATGAAAAGATCAAACCAGTGAATTCCTGTTCTGAACGGTTCAAGATTCGGACTAATCAGACTTTGTAGAAATGCCAGCAGAAATCCCAGCCCAAATCCTTCAAAGGTCGCAGATGCGACGGCAAACAAAATTGCTGCGATCGCAATTCGAGGAAAAGAGTTGAATTCTCGCAAAATAAAGGCATTTTCTTGCCAAAACCGAGTTGCTCTCAACGATCGCTTAATGCGTTGTGCGACACTCATCTTTCCTCTGGGGGAAGCTCTAAAACGCTCCAAAGCCCGATAAAACTTTGGGAACGGTCTGCAATAGAATCTTGAAATCTCCTCCCAATGACCAATTTTTCAAATATTCTAAATCTCTACGATTGACCGCATCAAGATCCAGCAGCGTTGATCGGGCTTCAACCTGCCATGCTCCCGTAATTCCCGGTAGCGCGTTCAATCGCTCCTGCATTTCTGGACGAATTCGCACCGCATCATACAGCGCCCAGGGTCGCGGTCCGACTAGGCTCATTTCACCCCGCAACACATTAATTA
Source organism: Cyanobacteria bacterium FACHB-DQ100 (assembly GCA_014695195.1). Lineage (NCBI taxonomy): Bacteria > Bacillati > Cyanobacteriota > Cyanobacteria bacterium FACHB-DQ100. The sequence continues at coordinate 32,916 of JACJNW010000025.1, forward strand.
GCTGCGGCAATTCATCCAAGCTATAGCGGCGCAACCATTTGCCCAAGGGGGTAATTCTCGGATCGTCTTCGCGCTTGTGCAGACAGCCCGCGCCTTGATTCGCCATAATGCCGTGATGGGCTTGCTCTGCATCTGCAACCATTGTGCGAAACTTCAGTACTCGAAATAGTTTGCCGCGCTGACCGACGCGCCACTGGCTGAAAACTACCGCTCCCGGAGAGGAAAGCGCAATCGCGATCGCAATCCCCACGAGCAGTGGACTGAGTACAACCAAAAGCAATGCAGCGACAGCCCAATCAAGCGCTCGTTTCCAGCCCCAGAGAATGCTTCTACACTTCTGCGGCAACTGTGCCGCAGAAGGTAAGCGCAGATAAATGTCTTTCCCGGCTTGTTCGCAAACATCTGCCCATTGTTTAACGGTGGCTTCTCCTAAGCCTGGATCGATGCGAACCCGCTGAATGGGCGATCGCTGCAAGCAGTCTAAAAGCCAGCCTGGATCGCTCAGGGGTGGCAGCGGAGGCTGTTTTTCATTACTGCTAGAAGTTGGAGATGCAAATTGTAAGACCAGAAGCTGCCGTTGCCGCCAGTACAGAAAACACCGTCGGCTATTCTGCTGAAATTTTTCGCAAGTTGAGCTTGAGGTTTCTTGCAAAATTAGCGGATTAAAAGTTGTCATAAGGTATCCGGTAAAGTCGCGGAAAATCGAATCTTCTATGGAGAATTTAAACGGTCAATCTGGTATCAATCGAGCAGGATCACTTTAGTAAAACTTTAATTTTCAGTCTAGAATCACAGCGAGTCTAGATTTATTTTGGCTTTTTGTATCCTAGTTCATTCGCTCAAAGATAAATCTGCTAAAAGTTAGAATGTGATGATTTTTGATTCTGAAAAAGTGCATATTCTAGAATTGAGCTGAACTGAACAATTCATATCACTTGATCTTGTCTTATGTAAGTATAATTTTATACTTCTTCTCCGCTTAATCGATGAAGAAGCCGCTCTACTTTCGCCCGTCTGCCGAGCGGCAATACCGCTGTCGGCGCTTGACTTTAGAGTGCGAATTGGTGATGCCCAGATCGTCATGTTGCCCCTCATTAGTCCTAAAGTATATTTGATATTCAACTTAGAAAAAGCAAGCGATCGTAGTTGATGTTGCCCTAAACTCTTGTGTCAAAACTACTCGATTATTGCTGAATCAATCTGTAATAGAAAGCATTATCTCTTAATCTGTCGAAATTTCCAAAATGATTAGAAATTAGCATCAAAAAAAGAGGACAAATCAAGCCAAGCAAATCTGATTGCCTTCTTTTTTAATTGCAATTTGTGAATTAATTCTAAGGCGTTGTTGTCGTTGAGCGGTAATAGTAACTATTTCCACTTTCAGCACAATTTGCAACCACACCCACGAGATTTAACCGATTCAGCATCCCCACTGCCTGCGTCACTTCATCCCGATTGACCTGCCCCATCCGACCGACTAACAGCGCTCCATCACAGAAAGAAGCTGCCAATAAGGCATCCACAATTCCCAACACGGGTGGCGCATCTAAAATCACCAGATCGTAATGCTGCTCAAACACTGTGATCAAATCGCGCATCCGTTTGGAGCTGAGCAACTGCACGGAATCGCTAGGAGTGGGGCCAGCAGTTAATACTGAGATTGGCAGATCGCTGTAAATGCTCGCAGGCTGAATCGCGGCTTGCGACAGCGCCCGATCGCTCGTCAACAATGTCGAAAGCCCGTGATCGTTCGGGAGCTGCAATTGCTCATGCAGTCCAGGACGACGTAAATCAGCATCGATTAACAGGACGCGCTGATGCAGCCGTGCTGCACTAATCGCCAAGCCCAGCGCCACAGTTGACTTGCCTTCACCCGCTAACGCTGAAGTGACCACCAGCGATCGCAGCGGATTCCCATCGGTCATCAGTTGCAGATTCTTGTAAATCAAATCCAGCGATTCGCGGAACGGTGCCCAATGCAGCACTTGCGGCATGACAATGTCTCCGGCGAGGCGCGATCGATGAGTCGCAAAACTGGTCACTGGCATGATCTCGGTCATCGGCAATTCCGGCACCATCCCAATCAGCGGAATTGATGCCTGCTTGGTTAAGTCTTCGGAAGTCCGAATCGATTTATCTGCCGATTCGCGCAGGAACGCCGCTACACTCCCCAGCATGACTCCCGCCGCACCTCCAATCAGCAAATTGCGTAACCAATTTGGACCAACTTGCCGACCAAACTTTGGCTGCTCTACCGCCTGCCAATCAAAACCACCCCGCGCAATTTCCAGACCCAAATCTTGCCGCGCTTTTTGCAGTTCATCCAGCGTGTCCCGGTTCAGCTTCACCGCAGGCTGGAGGCGGTTGTATTCCGATAAGAAACCTGGAAATCGCTGGAGTTGAGATTGGAGCCGCTGGGATTCTGTTGCCAGCGTTTGATCCCGCGCCTGCGCCGAAAAGAACTCCACCTGAGCCTGAGTTAAGTCGCTGGCAAATTTTAGATCGTTATCCCCTAACTGTCCGGCGGAAAGCAGGGCATCGCTTGATCCTGCAACCGCGCCCGCATTCGCGCCTAAGACCCGCTGCGCCTCCTGCTGAAGCAACCCAAGCTGGCGCTGACGCTGCTCCAAAAGCTGCTGCACAAACGGAGTTTTACTGGTAAAGCGCGTTTGCTGCTGAGCTAAGGCAACTTCAGTTTTTTGAATTTCACCCAGTAAGGCTTGATATTGCTTAGATTGGCTAAGTTTTGCCGCGATCGCGACTTGCTGCGGCGATCGGGCTAACTGCTGCTGGAGCGCGTAAAACCGTGCCTGAGCACTGGCAAGATCGCTGCGATTCGCTTGCTGATTTTTCTGCAATTCCCGCAGCGATTCTACGACCGCCTTTGATTGCAATTCGGGATCGATCAGGTTCGCAGATTTGCGAAACCGCTCTAAAGCGGCTTCGGCTTTATCTACTTTCGCCTGCACCTGCGGAATCTGTCCGTCAATGAACGATAATCCCTTTGCCAAACGATTGCGCTGCTGTTCTAAGTTGTAGTCCTGATAAACCTTTTGCAGCGCTTTAAGTACCTCGCGGGTTTTGATCCGATCGTGATCGATGTAGCTCATTTCCACGATGTTGGTAGTGACGCGCTCATTGCCGCGCTGCTCCTGCACTTGGGCAATATTCAGCCGCCGCCTTAAGCGATCGACGCTGATATCGCTGTAGCGCGGCTTCAGATCATCTACAGCCCGTTGCAGCAGTTGAGTGCTTCGCATTAAATTGACCTGCGTTGCGGTATCGCTTTCGACGTTGGGATCAGCAAAGGAAGGACGATTATCACCCGGAGCGCGACGTTCTCGGTAGTTTGACTCGACCAGCATTTGCATGGTGCTGCGATAGGTAGGGGGCATGATCGAGGTCACGATCGCAGCCAGCGCCACGGTTCCCGCAATTGCGCCCAGAAACCAAGCTTTCCGCCGCATCAACACGCCCAGAAGTTGCCCGTACCCTGGATCGGGTTCTTGCGACGGGAATGAATTGAGGAGGGGAAGATTACCTTGCGACACGATCGTTACTCCGTTGATTTTAAATTTCAGGAAGCTAGAAAAATGAATTTACTAAATTAGCCAGTGCCACAGACCTCTGCGATCACCGAGTCGATCGACTGAAAAAACGCATCTTTGGAAAAGCGACTCACTGCGTGTTCGCGAATTCGGTGATAGTTCCAGTCGATCGTTTTGGCTTTGAGCAGAGCGCGGTAGAGGGCGTGAGGCGTTTGAGAATTGAAGAACACACCTGTCACTCCCGGAATCTGAGTATCCAGAACGCCGCCTTCTCCATAGGCGATTACCGGAGTTCCGCTTACGTTTGCCTCAACCGGAACCAATCCGTAATCTTCCAGCGCCATCACGATCACCGATCGCGATTTAGACATCAGTTGTTTGCGCTCCGCATCGCTGACATGCCCTAAAAATTGCACGTTCTGCCGCGCTCGCGCTTCTAGCGTGTCGCGCTCTGGGCCGTCTCCTGTAATCAACAGCTTCCAGCCCAGCCAATTAAACGCTTCTACCACCACATCTAACCGCTTGTAGCTAATCAAGCGAGCCGAAGCAAGATAGAAATCTTCTTTCTGAGGTGAGAAGTCAAACTGTTCGCTATCGACTGGACAGTTCGCGACGTGAGCCGGCTTGCTGTAAATCTCTTGAATTCGCCGCGCTACGGTGTGAGAGTTGGCAATGTAGACATCTGGTTCTTGGGCGTAAGCAAGGTCAGCTTTTCGCATTGCCCGAAAGATTTGCTCGATGAGGGGCAGAAAGCGCCGATAAGCAGTGTATTCACGCAGATAAGTCTGAGTGTCCCAGAGAAATCGCGTGATGTTGTGACAAAAACAAATATGTTTCGCATCAGGACGCTTTCTTACAGCTTTGGCAAAGCTCGTGGTGCTGCTAATAATCAAGTCATACTCGCGCAAGTCCAGCGCCCGAAATGCTGAATAGTACAGCGGCGCTAGAAGCTTGAAGTAGCGTGAAGCTTGTGGAAGCTGCTGTAGATAGGTCGTGAACACCGCACGATCGCCAAAGTCGATCGAGGATGCGGGTTCATACAGGGAGGTATAGATATCGGCATCGGGATAGCGCTGACAGAGCATCTCAAAGACGCGCTCTGCACCACCCCGCTGAGTCAGATAGTCATGGACGAGGGCTACTTTCATGACAAGACCATAGAGAACCAACAATTCGATTCGATCAAATTGTCTGAGCAGAAACACCCCGCTCGCTGAATGTGAAAACTCAGGCGAGTCTAGAGCCGATTGAGACAGCAACGAAAATCAGGAAAAGCGCCTCCAAGTCAAGTGACCGAAGAACCAAGTAAAACAATCGAAACGAAGCCCAATGGATAAACTTCGTCAACCGTATTTACTCCGAGCTTAAAACGAATTTCTACCGAAGCAACTGTAAATTTACCATGAAGAAGTTATCATCTCTCCGGTGACAGAGATGCGAAACAGGTATAAGTTATGCCAAAATATACGGAAAAGGGTTAATCTTCATCCAATTCATCGGCTCTAAGATCGCCAGGTTCGTTTGGCATTTCTGGTGTGACAGCCGGATTTTCAACAAGTTCTCGCGGGTCTCCCTGATAGCCACCGCTATAAACTAAATCGTTAGGATCAACCACCTTTTGGTTTTTAGGTGCAGAGTCATCGGTGGCTTTCGGTAAGCGTTCTGTCGGTTCTGTCATGGTTTTATCTAGAATTTTTAAAAATCCTAGAAAGTCCGATCGCTGACTTCCCCTATCGCAAGCATGAGTTAATCTCTCACCCCATTCATTTCAAGCCACGCAGGAACATAATGGCTCGATTGCCGCAGTTCTTTGTCGATCGCTTTGTAGTTTGGATCTTTTTCTTGCACAAGTCCCCAGAATTGTGCCGAATGATTGAGATGTACGGTGTGACAGAGCTCATGCACAAAGACATAGCGCACCAATTCAGGGGGCAGAAACAGCAGTTTGAAGTTAAGGCTGATGCTGCATTGCTGAGAACAGCTTGCCCAGAGGGTTTTCTGTCCGCGAATGGAGGCTTTGTGAAACGGTAAGTTGAGTTCTTGGCTCACTGACCACAGCCAAGGTACGAGCCGCTGATAAGCTTTATGGGTTAACCACTGCTGCAACAGGGAACGACAAAGTTCTTCGTTGTGAGTGTTGCCGCGCAGAATCAACCTCGATTTACCTTTCTCGCTGAGCGTTGCCCGCGAAAATCCAGTCGGCTGATATTCGATCGCCCAGGTTTGGTCGATCGCTCTGAGAAGCAACTGTTCAGGTAGCGCAGCAGAGGCATCGATCGACAGTTGTTGGCGCTGTTCTTCAAGGCGTTCGATCGTGCGCTCGATCCAGCTTTGCTTGGTGTGCAAAATTTCTGGAATGCGGCTTTGGTCAAATCCGCGTGGGATAATGACTTCTAAGCCGCCCTGAACCGTCATTTTTAAGCTGACGTGTTTCGCTTTAATGCTTTCTCGAACTCGATACTGAGGGAGTTCCACAGGCTGACCCTGAATCAGTCTTGACTCAACCATTGGTACGCATCGTTGCAATTCCAAACCCGTCATTTATATTACTCGATTCAGCTAGGATTGGATCAGCAATTTGGTTACGAATCGAACCGATTTGGTGCCGCTAGATTCAGAAATCGCGTAAATTGCGGCTCGAATAGGAGTTTGATTGTTCCTGTTGGCCCGTTGCGGTGCTTTGTGATGATCACTTCAGCAATGCCGCGATCGGGGGTGTCCTCATTGTAGTATTCATCCCGATAAAGCATCATCACCAGATCGGCATCTTGCTCGATCGAACCACTTTCACGAAGGTCTGACATCATTGGACGCTTGTCAGCGCGTGATTCTACACTCCGACTAAGTTGAGACAGCGCGATCACAGGCACATTTAACTCCCGCGCTAACCCTTTCAATGCCCGCGTAATTCGCGCTAGTTCTTGCACCCGGTTTTCACTGCCGCTTCCTTCCATCAGTTGCAGATAGTCGATTAAAATCATGCCGAGTACGCCGCCCTGTTCGGCTTGTAGCTTCCGGGCACGCGATCGCATCTCAACCACACTAATGTTAGGGGTGTCATCGATAAAAATCTTCAGTTCAGACAATCGGGCGATCGCATTGCCCAGTGGCTCCCAATCTTGAGAAGCAATGCGTCCCGATCGAAGTCGTCCACTCTCGATTCGCGCCTCACTGGCTAACAATCGCTGCACAATCTGCTCTTTTGACATTTCCAAGCTAAACACCGCGATCGGGAGCTTGTACTGTGCTGAAATGTTGCGCCCCAAACCTAGACAGAAGGCTGTTTTCCCCATTGACGGACGACCCGCCACGATAATCAAGTCCGATCGCTGAAAGCCCTGAGTCTTGCCATCGAGATCATAAAAACCAGAAGCCAATCCCGGTAAAGCCATCCCTGCCGATCGTTCTTCAATTTCAGAGAACGTCTTGGTCAAAATGTCCGCTGTCGGAATCAATCCCTGATTTGGGCGCACCTGTGTAATGCTAAAAACTTTCTGCTCAGCTTCATCCAGAACTTTCTCTAAGTCTTTCGCCGTTTCATGTCCAAGCTGAGAAATCTGATGTCCAGTGCTGATTAACTTTCGCCGTAGATACTTATCTACAACTAACTGTGCATATTGATCAATGTTGACTGCGCTCACCGTGCGATCGACTAATTGCACCAGTTTTGATTGTCCACCGAGTTTTTCCAACAGTCCGCGATCGTTAAGCCAGGTCGAAACGCTCATCAAATCCGTGGGAGACCCTTGATAATGCAGCGCCACACAAGCCTTGTAAATCTCCTGATGAGCGCTACTGTAAAACGCTTCCGGGCGCAGAATGTCCAGCACTCGCGTAATTGCCTCTGGATCAAGCAGAATTCCCCCTAAAATGGCTTCTTCAGCATCCAAATTTTGGGGTGGAATGCGATCGTTAATGGGTTGAAAATTAAACTCTTGAACCATGATGCTGAGGGGCAATATTGCGAGAATGGATCAAAGGGGCTGAATCCCACAAAACTACGGAACTCAACCCCTACAGGTACTTCAATCTTAGCAGTTTATAGTAGGCTTGTACTAAGCTGCAACGACTCGAACCACCACCGTTGCCGTTACTTCGGGATGCAGCTTGACTTGCGCCTTGTACTCTCCGATTTTGTGAATATCGGGAAGCGTAATCGTGCGGCGATCGACCTCTTGATTGGTCTTTGCCTTGATTGCTTCTGCGACATCCTGATTGGTCACCGTTCCGAAAATCGCATCGTTTTCGCCGGCTTGCTTTTCGATATCGAATCCGCCTGCCGTTTCGATTTCTGCTGCAATTTGCACCGCTTGCTGTCTCAATTCAGCTAAGCGCTGCTCTTCAAGTTCACGCCGACGGGCGACCTGCTTGAGAATGCCAGGATTGACCGTCGTTGCCTTGCCTTGGGGCACAAGATAGTTTCTTGCATAACCGGGAGCGACTTCCACCAAGTCCCCGATGCGTCCTAATTTGCTTACGTTCTGAGTCAGAACTAGCTGAATCCGCTTCGCCATAATTTCAGTATTCTCGATTGTTTCCGCACAAATAGTCTATTTTACCGGAGAGTGCGAAAACTGGGGTAGAAGATTTTTTTAATCAAACTGCATCAATTTGCGAGAAAGGTGCTATTGTAAGAAAGCGCAAAACAAAGCGGTAAGCAGCGCGGGCATAGTTTAGTGGTAAAACACCTGCCTTCCAAGCAGGATATCCGGGTTCGATTCCCGGTGCCCGCTTTGGTCAATTGACGCTAAATCGTAAAACCTGCCGTAACAAAGGCAGGTTTTTGTATTATCCGTGGGATAATTCCCTGGTAGACCACTGGTAAAGGTTCTACCTTGTGAGGAGTTGAATATATGAAACAAAATCTTTGGCAACAGTCGCTTTCGGCGGTCACGATCGCAGCCCTTGCGGCTCCTGTAATCTCGCTTCCTGCATCCGCACAGCTAACAGGTCAAGCTCGCTGTGCAAAACAATCTACGGCAATCTTTGCTCAACGATCGTCAACGAGCGCGGTCGTTCGTACTCTAGCTGAAAACCAGTCTGTGACATTGAGTGAGAATGCCGCACAAAACGGATTCATTGGTGTGAGCGCTCCCACAGCAGGCTTCGTTCAGACTGCAACTCTGAAACTTTGCCCGCCGCAGCCAAATCCCCAAGGAACGTGTCGCCGAGTGAGCCAAACGCAAGGGTTAATCGTGCGTCAACGCGCGGATATTAATTCCCCGATCGTGGGCAACGTAGCGTTTAACTCACAGGTATTTCTGACAACGAACCCTGCAACGACTGGCATCAGTGGCGGTCGGATTTGGGTCAATATTGCAAAACCACTGTCAGGCTGGATTTCTAACGGGTTCCAGAATACTCCCGGAACCAATTTGGTGTATTGCCAATAAAGACACACAATCAAGACAATGAGAAGCTTGTAGCATTTTACTAATGCAGCTACAAGCTTCTTTTTTTGATAGATTTCTGAGCGTTACTTCAGCGAACCTAACTGGTTGCGAATCTCACGCGGGATGATAATTCGATTCACAGCATGGATTACGCCATTCGACGCTAGGAGATCCGCTTGTACGACACGGGCATCATTCACAATCACACGCGAGGGTGTGACATCGATCGAAACACCACCTCCCAAAGTTTTAAGATTGCCATTTCTGAGTTGTTTCGCGGTTAACTCACCAGGGACAACGTGGTATGCCAGAATCCGCGCCAGCAGTGCACGATTTCGGGGTTGCACTAGCTTTTCTACGGTTCCCGCAGGCAGACCGGCAAATGCGGCATTCGTGGGCGCAAAAATCGTCACTCTTTGACCTTTTTGAAGGGCATTACCAACGCCTGCTGCTTTGATTGCGGCAGCAAGGGTAGTGAACTGACCTGCACTAGATGCCTGTTGAAGTAGCTGAGTTACCGTCAAGTTGCGAGTATTCACCGGAGCCGGAGATGCTGCTGGCGTGGGACTTGCCGAGGGTGTGGGGCTTGCCGAGGGTGTGGGTGACTGAGCAATTGCACCTGAATGCGACACCACACTGCAAGCGGCAGCGATCGCCATCATCGAAGCAACTTTACGAAACTGAGATCCGAATCGATCGAACATTGAAACCCTATCCTTTGAGTAAAAGCTACCGTTAAGCTAATACGTCCATCAAATATTTTCAACATCTCTAGGTTTTGACGACTCTAGTTAAGAATAGCTCTATGACGCTGGACTTGAGAATGATTGCAGCGTCGGGTTAGGATCGCTCCAGATGTGGATACCATCGCTCCCGCCTGCAATAATGGCTTGTCCTTGCAGCGCAAATTTCACAGACAGATTACTAAAAGGCGTTGCTGGCAGTGATCCCAGGGATTGTTCATTCAGTAAATGCCATAGGTGAACTGCTCCTCCTGCGGCAGTGGCTAACGTCTGTCCATCTGGACTCAAAGCCAGAGCGGAAGCGCCTGCACTGAACGTTTTTAACAGCTCTCCGTTTCTAAGGTCCCAACTCTTAATCCGGCTACTTCCTGTGATCAAGGTCTGCCCATCCTGGCAAAAGAGTAATCCAGTTACCTCCCCCGAATCTAGGGTTCTAAGACGATCGCCATCCTGGACTTTCCAAATTTCGGTTTTCGTACCATCTCCCGTCGCTAATAAGGTTCCGTCTGGACTAAACTCGATCGCTCGAATCGGCTGTTCTCCGAGGCTATAGATGCGGCGGCGAGTTGCAATGTCCCAGATTTGAACCCCAACCGGACTAAATTCGCCATCTGCCCAACGTCTGGCGCGGCTGGAACTAGCCAGAATACGGCTATCTGGACTGAACGCCAGATTAGACGCTCTGCCTGCTCTCAGCGTTGAAACAAGCCGACGGTTGGGTAAATCCCAGAGTTTGATCGTGCCGTCTAAGCTGCTGCTGGCGAGAATCTTTTCATCTGCGCTAATGGCGATCGCGGTAATTAATTGCGTATGGTCGCGCAAAGTAGTAAGGAGTCTGCGCGTCTTGAGATCCCAGAGTGCAATTCCATTCTCTTGTCCTGCTGCAAGCAGAGTGCCGCTCGAACTGATGGCAAGCGCTGTTGGCTTATCGGGAGACAATTGCTCCGATTTTCCAAAACATAAAATATCCGCCGCATAGAGGGGGATACACACCTTCTGAGCCGTGCGAGAAGAGGTAGCAGGCTCAAGCACAAGAAAAATTGCAACCAAGAGCGCGACGATCGCAGCGCCCCCAAGCCATAAATTCTGAATGAAGCGGTTTTGAGCCATGTTTATTTCTGCTCCACGCTTACTGATCCTGCCAGATTATTCTCTCATCAACTCGATTCCATCAGAAAGACCCGATGTTATATTGAGAAGAATTTATTCATTCTAAAGTTAAGTGAACAAAAATCGCGGATTAATCACGATCGCTCTGATGCTAACAACGTTTTTGAGCGTTGTTCTACTTTATTTAGGAGTCGATAAATTTTACTACGTTCTCGCAGGAGGGCGAAAGTTTGCCACTTTCCCAGATCTGAGAACGCAGTTGGCGATCGGAGGAAGCTACCTCCTGTTGTCGATCGTCTACCTCATCTGGATAGCTAATCTGCTCAGCTCCTCATGGATGCATTCAACCTGGAGTTTCCGCACGATCCTGCTTAGAACTTCCTTTTTCTGGATCTCGGCGTTTATTGCCTACCCGCTTGGGAATGATACTTACCTTTATCTCCACGCGGGATTGATGAATCTCAGCGGAGCTAATCCTTATCTGATTCGTGCCGCTTCTTACATTACACAGCTATCCCCCTATGTGGATTGGGGACAGACTTCAACCTATGGGATGCTCTCCCAAGTCCTCTTCACTTTTTCCGCAGTTTTTATCACGATTAGTCCGATCGTAGCGCTCTATGTGTTTAAGCTAATCTGCTTACTATTACACCTATTAAATAGCTATCTGATTTGGCGGTGGCTTCCAGTTCCAGAGCGCAGCAGGATTACGATCGCTTACTTGCTACATCCGCTGTTACTGATGGAACAAGTTAGCTCAGCCCACGTGGACATTTTAGTCTCAACCAGCTTGATCATTTTTGCACTATCCTTTGCCAGACAACGCTTCTGGATCACTTTTGCAGCGTTGTGGGGTGGCTTTCTTGGAAAAACGCTCCCGATTATTTGGGCACCTTGGGTTGCTGTAACGCTGCTGCGCCAAGGACATTGGAAATGGTTGATTGCAATGATCCTTGGCTCAGGTGCGATTATGACTGGGCTTTCGTTTACCGTGATGCCCAATCTGGCAGCTTGGCAGAGTATCCTTAATCCTGGCGTGGCAGGACAGTATCAATCCTCGCTAATGGCAATCTCGAAATTTGCCCTCGATCTGATTCGGATTTTCAAGCCAGAACAACTCACGCTGCTACAACAGCAAGCGATGCTCGCAAAACTTTCCAGCGCAGCACTGCTTGGTTTTTTTGGCTTTTACTGCTGGCAACTTTGGCGCAGCGACAAACGCTGGAATCAGACCCCCCAAATGCTGCTAGAAGATATGGGCTGGACAACACTAGTGCTGATGCTGTTTGCAACCTCCTGGTTAATGCCGTGGTATTGCTCAATTTTGATTACCTTCGCCGCGTTAGTTCCACAAGCGCGACTTTTTGGTCTAACAACATTAGCATTCGCGTTCTCTAGCAGCGCTCAGTATTTCTTTGGACTGAATAGTAGCTTAAAAAGCCTAATCTCAATTGGAATTCCGATCCTAGCGCTAATCATTGGTGCAATCATACTGCGCTCAAAGCACACGCCGCCGCCTGAAGCACCCCAACCGATCGAACGGTTGACAGGCTCAGATGCGGCGGCTGAATTGAACTAGCTTACTTGCGGCGAACGGCGATCGTATAAGACGGGCGCTGCTTTGCTTCGCGCTGCGTTTTCACAATCCGCAGAGTTTCATCGACATAAACATGCTCAAATTTGGGTGTGGCATGGTAAGTCTTTTCTAGCTTCTTCAATGTTGTTTTATCTACATTGTTGAGCTTGAGTTGCTGAGGTAGAGCTGTTTTCTGAGTAAATTCATCCCAGCGGGACTCCAGCACTTTATGGAACCATGCTTCTGCTTTCTCGATCGTTAAGGGAATCGCTCTCCATCTCAGCGTCTGGTTGATCGCTATGTTCTGAATGAACCACTCCCCTTCGCGAATCTCAAACTTCTGCATCACCATAAAATCGTAAGCCGCAAGAATCGGAGAGAGTTTCTCAATCAGCTTTGATTTTGATCCCGGTGCATACCTTGCAATATTCGCGTAGTAGCCATTTTCTAGAAAAATTTGGTAAGAACAATCATGCAGCCGCCCTGGTAACACATCATGAAATGGGATGGTAGACCAAACAGGTGTCCACACGCCTAGAACGATCGGAACTTGCGATTCAACTGCTGGATGCGGGTTACGCTGCTGGAGTTCCTCAAAGTAGGGAGCCAATTCGTTTTTGGCATATGCCACTTTTTGATTCAGCGGCTCAGTATCGCGATCGCGAACGAGCGTCAAAAGTTCAGCCTTGAGTTCTTCGGTGGTAAGTTGGCTGAGGGGTTTAACCTGAATAGCATTAGCGACCATATTATTGCTCTAATCCATAAAACTGCTGCGATTTAACTAAAAGTTTAGAATTTTTAACAATAATCGTTCTCTATCAAGAGAGGCGTTCTTGGGCAGAGTTTGCTCCACTGAAAGAGAGGTTTGGTGGAAATACAGCAAGAGGAGAAAGTAGCGCGATCGCGGAATTGTCTGATAGAATACTTCAGAAATCTGCTGGTGTAGCTCAGTTGGTAGAGCAGCTGATTTGTAATCAGCCGGTCGCAAGTTCGAGTCTTGTCACCAGCTTTCAGGAATGTACGTTCGCAAATTAAATGTCGCGATTCGCAAATTAATGTCGCTTCTCGCGATTTTTGCCATTTCATCTGTGGTTTCGCAGATTAGTGTCGCTAAACAGTATAAACTTGCTGTTCGCAAATTAATGTCGCTTTTGGATTAGGGCTGCGAATATATTAACGACCACAGACTAAACAGCAGTTGAATTCAGGTTTACAAATCAGCTGCTCCTTTCAGTCCTCAACATTATTCTTAAAAACTTGATTCTTAGAAACCTGGTGATAATTAATCCTCTCTATATTTAGACAGCAAAATACTTTTCAGCCCACCCATTACTGAGAGGGCGATTGCGACACGTGGACGTAAATCTATAATGCTTCCAGAAATAGCTTTCAGCCCACCCATTACTGAGAGGGCGATTGCGACTTCATCGGCGTTCCGCTGTTCGGCATTGTTGGGGTGCTTTCAGCCCACCCATTACTGAGAGGGCGATTGCGACCAGCAGCATTCAACGAATATTTCAGCAAGCTAAGACGATGACAATCTTTCAGCCTACCCATTACTGAGAGGGCGATTGCGACTCCTTAAGAATCGTTGTCAAACCATATCAAAAAACCTTTCAGCCTACCCATTACTGAGAGGGCGATTGCGACTTTAGCCAGTACAAGGAGAATAGAAATGTCCGACGCACTTTCAGCCTACCCATTACTGAGAGGGCGATTGCGACTCCCAGCACTAGAATCCTTCTCCTGCAAGCTTTCTAAGTTTGCTTTTGGCAAACCTGGCTAAAAAGTACTCTTTTGACTTTTGTGAAAGCTTACTCCGGCAATCTTCAGTTGAATGAAAGCTTTGCCAGCAGGGAAGCTTGGAATTTTGGCGAACCTCCCAGCAATTTTGCCCTTGCTGCGGTTTGCCAAAAAGAATTGGAGGACTCCTCCTTGCTCGGAGGCGATTCAGTAGCCGCCACTTCAGTCACATCATCGACATCAATCGCTTGATGCAATAACGCCCCTGTACCCCCACATTGTGAAGGCTTGACCCACTTCTGCTGGGTGCGCACCTGCGCTACAGTTGAAGAACGAACTCCACAACTACAGCTTTCCCATCCCCATACAAATCTCAAATCGAAATCTACACCAGGATGGCAGTTAGTGAGCGGACAGCCACCAGGGTCGGAAAGTACAGTCGTCTCACAACGACCAAACTGACCCTCATTTTTCACAGTTCAGCGGCTGAGAGAGCTTGAACTGCGGCGCTGTTGATTCACATCTTAACTTGTCTTGGTTCGGAAGTACTGTAAGGTCAGACTATTTTGCCGTGATCGCACGAGCATGGTAAGCCGAGATCGCAATATCTTTTGCCAGCTCTTGAGGGCTACCTTTGAGTGGCTGAAATCCGACTTCAACGGTGATACCCAGTTGAGTGGCTTGACTACAGATAGCTTCAATCAGTCTGTTGTACCCCCATTGATGTATCGCCTGACGATACGCTTTAGCGTATTGCTTTTGAGCTGCAATTGATCCTGGGCACTTCTGTTCCGCTCTTGCTTGAATCTCACTGTCGAGCAGCTCTCGCATGTGCTTCAGGTTGGGTACTACAATGCTGCCTGCTTGATAAGTTTGAGCAAGTTCAATGACCGCCTTTGCTAACAGCCGATCTACATATTGCCCCAGTTCTGATTCTGAGGGTTGGGATGCGGCTCCACGTTGTTGATTTTTGTGGCGTTGCAAGCGGTTTTGCTGCTGCTGGTTGCGGTGACGGTTCAGCAAGTGGTATTGCTCACCGAGCAGTGCACGAGGGGTACGATAGGTGAGTATCTCTCCAGTTCTGCCGTTGACAACCGCCACTGTAATCGGGTCAGCCAACCCAATACTGATTCCAACTAGAATTTCGGGATTGCCTACACGGGGAGTCCGGCTAGGGCGTTCGGGTAAGTTCTGCAAGCGATCGAGCGTCGAATGATTGCGAGGATCTGGGTTGGCATAGGTCAGTTTCTTACGGGCTTTCGCAACCTTCTCCTGCTGGACTTCTAGCGTGCCTTCTGCGGTCATTAGACGAGTATCGAAGGTGCAAAAAAGGACAAGATGGTTCACGTTCCAAGGGTCACCCTTGCCTTCGCCTTCTCTCCAGCCTAGAAAGGCTGAACTGAGGGTGAGTAAGCCTGCCGGATAAGTATCTTTATTCGCTTGATAAGCCTGACAGTCTTCTAAGAAGCGTTGGAAGAAAGGCAGTTGCCGTTGATCGCAAGATAAACGAAATGGATACTCTTTATCGATCTTGAACCACTGCTTGATGTCAGGATCAGCTGCACTGAGATACTGGTTCATTCCATTAAAGGTGACAGTGATTCTCCCTGTTGCTGTCTTGCCCCAATAAACATCGGTCGCACTGCCGTAAATGATGGGATAAGGGAGAGACGCAGGGCGGGTTAGCAGTTTAGCTTGCCACTCCTGTGCTTGAGCAACTGTTTCAGACAGTTGTTGTGTCGCAATCGTCAATGTTTCTAGAAAGGTTTCCCCTGCTAAATCTCGCCCCTTTGGGAGACGAGCCTGGAGTTGGGCTTCCAGCTGCTCAATCTCCTTCTGTTTACGATGAGTGCGGTGGGCAAACTTTTCTGAATCCTCTTCAGTGGTGGGAACCTCACAGTCATTTTTGAGGAGATAGGCAATGGCACATCGGGACAAAATATCGTCTGTAGCGTCATAAGCCTTAAACAATCGATCCATGAGGCTGCCCTCATTGGCGGATTGGGTTTGCCCTTGTGCCCGCTTGCGCTTCTTTGCAGGTGAATTGGGTGGATCTATATCTTCTGCCTTGACCTGGTCCAGAATCGCTCGCGCCTGATGCCGAATGGCCTCAAGCGTGGAACCGCTAAGTTCAAGCAGTTCTGCATCACTCTTGACTACATTTAGCCAACGCCGTTTGCCATCCAGACGGCGGTGACGGGTTTGCTGGAGCGCCAGCCAGGATTGGTAGGTGTAGGTCACCATCTGGTTGGCAGAAGCATAGAAGCGTCCAGGCTGACCTGGGTAGACTGCCTTGAGCGAGTCGCAAAGCTCTTTAACAGAGCTATAGGCGACAGTGCTCCTGCGCTGCCAAGTCTCAAAATCCTCATGCTGGCTGACTCGTTGGAGCAGGTCGTTTACAAGCGGGGTATTGCTGTTAGTCATAAGCTGCCAGAGATGACGGCGTACAGGCTCGGAAGCGATTAGGCGACAGTGAATCGTTTTGAGGCTCATTGATCGCACGACTCCATTGAGTAGGTTGCTGATAAATGTGAAGCACTCTGAAATAGTTTTTGCGTACTATTTCTTGTAGAGGTATCATACCGAAGAATTGTCAGGATGGCAATCTAATTAATATGGCACTTGCTCCCCGAATCCCCTCTCATACACACTGGTGTGCGTTACAGCTTTATCTGCAATGGGCGCACGACGAATTGATGGAACTTGAGGAGTTTTTGCGGATTTGGGATGTCTCACGGGAGGAGCTGGCGTTCATCTGCGACTGCTCACTCACTACTGTCAATCACTGGTTTTCTCAGGGAGAGCACCGCAGATTTCCGAGTGAAAAGCATCAGCAGAAGCTGGCACTCGCTCATCATATTTGGGTGACAATCGAATCTGAACCAGAATATTTGAAGACGTTGCGACAGATGTATCACACGAAACAGCGGCGAAGGCAGGAAAAATAGGAGCTTGCCATATGGCAAGCTTTTCTTGTCAGTTTATTTAGTTCAAGTGTACTTTTACACATAGCCTACGTTTGCGAAACAGCAATCCTTTGCGAATCGCTGACAACGAGATGTAATCCACTTGAATGAGAAGCCGTGAGTATCTATGAACAGAAAGCCATCCCCTCGATTTGGGTCACTTGGCTGTCACGATTAATGGCAGATGAAACGCAGTGTGTTTGGTCAATCTGGTTTCGGACGCACTTTAAGTATGAAAAGCTCAAGACAAATTTTGACTCTGCAAAATGGAACGCTAACCATCGGACTTTAGTGAACGATCGCATAAACCTTCTAGATGCGGCAGGGTACACCGTTTATGTTGAAGGAGAGAATCGATTTGAAGTCTTAGGCAGGGATCATCTGATTAGAGTTGCAGGGAAACCAGATATTGTGGCGATTAAAGGCGGTGAAGCTTGGGTTGAAGATTGCAAGACTGGGCAACGGAAGAACGCAGATTTCTACCAGATGCTGATTTACTTGCTGTTGCTTCCCGTAAGCTTAGCTCCCTGTCAAGGATTACCCCTACAAGGTCGATTGATTTACCGGGATGAAATTGTGGAAATTCAGGCAGTTCAGGTAAATGAGGATTTCAGAACGCAATTTCGGGCTGCGATCTCAACTCTCAGCAATCCGACCCCAACTCGTAAGGTTCCGAGCTTGCACGAATGCCGTTTCTGCGATATTCCATCGTGTTGCTGTCCAGAGCGAGTAGAGAATGCACCCAATCAGGGTATGGAAACCCATGACCTTTTCTAATGGCTAGAAATCGACATTCGAGAAGAAGTCTTCGTCAATCCGCTTGATGTGCAATGTTTCCTTGATATTGACACCGACATCATGTTCGATCATCAGTTGGGCTAATTTCTGTCCATCGATCAGGATGATTTTGCTGTCTCGCAGTTGGAATGCGTAGGTAATTGCCTGCTGAGTGTAGGTGGAAGTGGTGATGAAAACACCTTTGCGAGCACCGACACCTGCTAAAGCTCCTTGAAAGGCTTGAATTTTTTCTCGACCCACTGAGCTTTTCCAGTGTTTGGCTTGAATGTAGATCACATCCCGTCCTAGTTTGTATTCATTCACGCCCGTTTTTACAAAGAAGCGCTATTTCGCTGCGATCGCTGTGCTCAACCATCTTTCTTGCCTCTCTCCTGATATTTGACCATTGCTGTAAAGCGCAGCCCACAGTGATGACATCTCCCATCTGTCCATAATGCTGGAATCTGGAAGGGGCGCTTACAACTGGGGCATCGCTCTAACAATCGCAAGTTGTGACGTGTGCAAACGGCAACTATATCCTTGTGCTGCCACACCATCCGATGACAGGGTACTTCAGCATAACAGGCTCCACATAGTCGAATGGGGCGAGGCTGCAACGTCATTCCCTGGTGAGGCAACATCGCTTGGAAGCGCGAAGGATCTAAACCGATGAGGCGGGAGATCGCGCCCAACTCTTCTTCAGTGGAAACGGGTTAAAGTAGAGCTTTTCCCAACGGGCTGTCACTGCACCAATACCCGCCGCTTGCCCTAATGCATAAGCTGAAGGCAGATGATTCGCCTTGAAGTGCCTCAACCGTCCTAGGTAGTGACTGATACTTTCATACTTCAAGGGTTCCACATAACCGAGCCGAGGCGCATTCTCGTCAGGCTGACTCATGACAGATTTTTCCTTACAAAATATTCATCTCAATCCTCGCTTAACTCCTAGTTTCTTCTCGCCTCTGGCGGGATATAGGGTTTGCCATAACGGTTGGCGATGTTGGACAGAATTGCCTCATCCACCTTCCCATGCCCTTTCTTGAGCGAATGCAATACCGCCCTCGTCAAAATCTTGATCAAACTGCCCATGTGAGCTTGGGTGCTGGCTGCCAAAATCTCAAATAGCTTGCCTTCTGACAAGTTAGAAGCTTGCGGAAGCGCCAGAATGTCATGCTCGATCGTCCGCAGTGTTTTCTGGAAGTCTTCATAGTCTAGTCGATCGAATTCAAACAGGGAGGGAAAGCAGGGCAACAAGTCGAAATTCTGCAATGTACTGTCTAGATCCTGCCTACCAATGAGAACGATCGGCACGCCTGATTCCTCATGAAGCTGCTTCAGGTCAATCAAGGCTTCCCGTTGTAGATTATCGGCATTATCAATGATCAAAAGCTCGATCCCAAACGGCTCCAAGCATCCAGCTAATCGAGCGCGTAAATCTTGTCGTCTTCCCCTCGGAGCCGCATGGTTAATATCTTTGAGAATTTGTGAAAACAGCCGCTTAGAGCTTGAATTTGACCAAGCTTTAACACAGGAAACTCGTTTTCTATCTTCTTGGCGGTAATGTGTGGACGATCGACTCTTGCCGACCTCCCTCGCTCCAATGACCCGTCCGCACTGTTTCAGTAATCGCAATTCATCGAGCCATCGGAAATATTGCGAAGCGCGATCGGTCGGAATAAAAGCCGTCTGGAATAGCTCCTCGATCGCTGCCGTTTTGACTAGGACATCAGTCAAATCAAGCTGAGGAGCAAGAATCTCGACCGGAACTTGGGTTGCAAGCTGGGATTGTGCCATATCCTACCAAATCCTTTTCAATGATTGATTTTTGGGGATCACGATTGAATGCCGTTCTTCAGGTGGAGGTGTCGAAGCAGCAGGTTCAACAGGTTGCGAAGGAGAAACAGGAGACGGAGGTTTCATCTGCTCGGAAGTCACCCTTTCTGGCAACAGATCGATCAATTCAGTGGGGCTAGCAGATTTGCCTGCTCGTTCTTTCCGTAATTCAACGACTTTCGAGTTCTGCTTGCTCTTTCCTCTCAGTTTTTTCTGCTCAGTGCGCTGCCGTTCTCTTTTCTCCTGCTTACGTTGCTCGACAAGTTTTTGCCGCTGATCCAGCGCTAAGAGTGCATCGTAGTTTGAATGTTCTCGCTTGGCATGACTGCGGACTTTGTTCAGATGCTTGAGTTCCTCCAGGCTCAAATCTTGCGCGTCCATATTAATTGCATGGGCATAGCCAATAAACTCTCCTGCCTCGTCACCCGTCTCTTGGCGATATACATACAAGGTCAAAATGTGGTCAGGGTCATACTGTAACGTCACATATTCGCCTTGCAGCGATCGCAGCTCTTCACAGCGGTAAGTCAGGTTTTCAAAGTAGACAGACCCATGCGCCTGCACCACACGTTGCTCCGCTTTCATTAAGCAGGGGTCTAAGTCACGTTCATTCAACGGCTCAGGCAGTTTCTTTCCCATACCTTTAAACCAGCGCACAAAGCGGGTATCAAGTGGATCTTTCGGATAGGGCTCGTGATTATAGTCGCGGAAGAAGTACACGGCTAAGATTAGGTCGATATCCTCAAAGGTAAGGCACGCTTCCTTCTCCGCACGTTCTGCCCCATCCTCCTCCTTGGAGATGTAGCCTGGTAGGGGAGCTAAGACTTTGGTGTTGATCGTTTTGAAGAGCCGCTCTTGAATTCCCCCCTGAATCGGACGATCGCGGAGTTCACACTGAAATCCCAACTTTTTCCCGATGGATTGGATGAGCTTAGATCGGCTCAAATCCTTGCCTCCATCAGTGAAGAAGTATTGGAGCGGTGCGCCATAAATATTCGACTGACCCAAAACTTCTTCAAGCTCATACTCGAGTGGGTACTGCTTAGGCAAGATTGCATGCCTGAGCGTTAGCGCCACTTCATGTGCTCCTGGCTGTTTGTGCCACAGGTGGTAGCCAATGACGCAGCTTGAGAAGGTATCGACAACGGTGGTCAGCCAAGGTCTCCAGGGAAGAACTTTGCCCGCCTTGTCGACAATCCGAATATCAAGTTTCGTGTGATCGCACTGGATAATCTGATTGCTGAAATCCGCTTTTAGCAACTTCCCATCCCGCGTTTCCACCGCTACCCAGGAACCAGACCCTGGATTGCGAATTTTCTGTGTCCGTTTCTGGCGTTCAACCAAGGGCTTCAATATTCGATAAATAGTTGCTGGGTGGGGATAGTCACCTTCTTCATGTCGCAAATCGATCACAGCATGCCGCTGGACTTCGCGCACGACATCAGCAGGCTTGAGCCGATGCTTATCCTTCAGGCTTTGCTCGTAAACTTGCCGAATGTAGTCCACCCAATACTCATGAATTCGATGTTGCCCTTTGTCGGAGCGCTCAATCCCAACGGTTTCGCGCAGCCGATCCTCGTTGTATTGGTTGAGTAATCGCTCTACCTGACGAGGCGATACATTCAGAGTTTTGGCGATCGCTTGTTTCCGCTCCGTCTTCACTTTTCGGCTAGGTGACTGCGCCAACCACTCGATGAGCCGAAACCGTAATTTATGGGGATCTGAAGACTCGATCAAGATTGGGAATAGGTCTGTATCGAAGGCACGATCGCTCAGCAGAATTTCATCGAAAGTTTGTGAGTCGGCATCTAATGAAACTTGACTTTTATCCATAGGGGATTGTCGCATTTCTGGCTTGAATGGTAAAAAAGTACCACTATTTCTTCAAGATGGCTAGATAATGCGACATAAAACTTACGAGAAATGGAGAGAAGATTGGTCAGAGCGATCGCAAAGCCGCATTTTCAAAATTATCCTCATTAGCGTCTGCCTTGAGTACGTTTGTTTGTAAACCTTCGCTAGATAATCAGGCTCACGATCTTCGTTTCAAATTCAACTGATCACCACAGTGACCGATCTTGCAGCTCATCGCATCACAGCTTGATGCAACTGAACGAGATTGGTTCACCGCTCAGTTCTAGTGATAAACATCGATGTTGAGGTTTTCGCGGATGAGCATGATCATCCCTCATTTGTCACTCTCGCTGAAACAAACTCTGAAACACAGCTACAGCGCGAGTGCCCTATTTTGACGGCTCGAAAATGACAAAAGAGCAAAACGCAGGTACAGCAGAGCTTTCAGCTTTTGCTTCTCCCAAAGTAACAAATGAGGGATCACATCGATCTGATTCGCTAAACTCGGTCAGACTTTCTGCTTAATTTGTGGCGGTTCTATGTCATCTTGCATCACTTGAGATGGCAGAACTTTGGCTCAGATCGACCTGCACAAATTACAAAACATCAGATGCCTTTCAATCATTCCCATACTCACAAGAACTCGTCTAAGGATCGATTCGCTCCGCGAAGCTCTGAAGGATCGCGCAGTTCTTCAAAACTACTTTCGATATCCTCCCGTTCAATCATTGTGCTATCCACAGTGCTGCTAATAGTGACGAGCATCATGGCGACAAAAGTTCCAGGATGTGCGGTTCCTTCGGAGTTGCGCTTTGCGCTAATCGCATTCAATCTCGTTGCTGCCTATGTTCTTTTAGCACCGTTGGCAATGCGGTTGCTACCAGAACTACTTCAGCTTGCCCAATGCTGGAAGTGGTTATGTGCGATCTCTGGAATTAGCTTATTTGCCCTTATCGTCACTCCTGCACAGGCAGCGATCTTTGATACGGCTGAGAAGTACACTACTCAGATTTTTGGTATGTACATCGATAGCGCTATGATCACCCTGATCTTTGGCTTTCTTAGAATTAGTGCGTTCACTCTGGGAGCCGCATTTGTGTTACTAGCACTAGAAAAAGCAAGACACGGTGAGAACTGGCAGCCCTTTGCCTGGAATGCTTTCGCGGTGCTGATGGTGGTTGTTTTGGTTGAAGGGATGTCTACCTTGTTCCTCTCTACAACTGCAACCACGACAACAACTCGATAGAGCTTTGCAAAGTTATGTCAGACAAGAAGTTTCGTCGTATCAATCCCAGCTTGGGTCATACCCCTAGCTTTGGTCCGATTCCCGTTGGTCAGCTTTTCCCGATTGGTATCAGCATCGGAGTCTCTTATCTGGTCTTTGAACTACTGCTTGGTGGGGGACTCACTTGGGTTGCTTTGTTTGCCCTTTGGGGATCTGCAAGCTGGTAGATTTTGACCGGAGACAAGAACTGGAAATTGCTCAACAAATTTGTGTCCGTCCCTCAATGGACGTGCAAGTTTCGACCGTATCAACGCTTATTGTCAGGAGCGTCCCATGCCCCAAAAACTCAGCATTGAAAAACTCGCCTTTAAGCCGTTTGAAAATGAATCCCATCTAGAATGTCCGTTTCGCATCGTTACGCCAGAAGAGGAGATTGGCGGATTTCTGCTGCGTGAGGGCGATCGCTACTGCTTGCGCTTTGGCTTTCGGTTCACGGGCATTCATCCGCTGATGTCCTTTGACCAAATTGAAGCGGTCTTGAGACGACTAGAGGAAGGTTTACGAGGACTCCCGCAAGGTGAAGGCCTTCGCATTCATTTTCGCTCCTTTGCTAAAGATTCTGATCGGCAGCAAGAACTAGAAGAATTAGCGCAAGCAACCACGATTCCTGAGCTTCAGTTTTTGCTCTTTAGTGAGCAACGAGTGACTCGTGAGTTGACCGAGCAAGGACTCTGGCAACCGAAAGAGATTGTATTATTCATAACCTACACGATCGCACCCGGAAAGGCCCAAACTCATGATCAGATCGAGCGGGCGATCGCTTGGTTAGTCGAGCATTACGAAGCCTTGAAGGGGCGAAGAGACCAACTTCAAGAACTTCGCTATCAGCATGTGCTGACGCAAGGTTTCAAGGCAGGCTATCTGTATTGGAAGCAGCAACTCACGATTCGCATGGGACTCGGTGTACTTCCGCTAACTGCTCAAGAACTGTGGGAAGCTGAGGTTTGGTCAAAGTTCAATCATTCCCAAGTCCCTGCAATTCCCCAATGTCTCGTGTTGAAAGCGGGGAGCAGATAGACAAGCGGATTTTTGCGCTCAATCCAATAGATATAAGCAAAGACTGGTGGAAGCCAGACAACAAAATGTGCCATAAACCACCAGACTGCTGCAACTGCCTCTTGGTTTAGCTGTGGAAATACAGTGGTTTTGAGTCTGATAAACAGTAACCAAGTCATAATCTAGGCAAGATGTAGCAGGATAACGTAGGTGACCAAGAGCAACCAAGAGGGCTGAAGGAATCGCTGTCGGAGTTGAACCATGACACAAGGGATAAAGCGACAGAATGGTCTGCTGGACAGAGACAAATTGAAACAGTGACTTCAATGCGATTCGATCAATTCGCTTGATCTAAAGCAGTTCGCACCTGTTGTTCTAGCAGTGTGCAACTAAAGCCTAACTGCTCTAAAACGATCGCACCCAATCCTTGCCCTTCGACCAAAATACCCAGGAGCAGATGTTCGGTGCTAATATAAGAGTGTTCCAACTCACGGGATTGGTTGAGGGCAATATTCAGAGTGGTTTTCGCTCTCGGCGTAAAGGGAACCTCATTCCGAGTGCTATGACCGCGCCCAATTTGGAGCTCGATCACAGGCTTCACAGCATCCAACCTAACTCCTGCGGCGCTAAGAACCTGAGCCGCAATGCCCGTTTCTTCTGACAGCAAGCCCACTAGAAGCTGCTCGGTGCCAACATACTGATGCTGCAAGCGGCGCGACTCATTCTGAGCAAGAAAGATAGCTTGAATGGCTTTCTGAGTAAATCGCTCAAACCCGACTGGCAATGCAACTCGCCCAAACCAATTGCTCAAAAAGGTTTGGACTGAAGGTAAAAAATTCTCAAACATAAATTTTTCCCGCGATGGAATCGTTTCGACTTCTAGCTCTAGCCGTTGATAAGCTTGCTCCTGTTGAGAAGCGGGCTGCCGAATTGCACACCCGTTGTAAAGAAATGCCAGCAGCGCTTCGGTTGTTTCCACATTGGCAGAGTACCAGAGGAATTGGTGATGGCGCTGTACCGTGACAAGGGCTTCAACCCGCAGCTTTTCCAGGTGATGCGACAGCGTGGAGTTGGGAATTTGCAGTTGTGCTTGCAGTTCCCCGACAGTCATTCCTTGAGGATAAGCCGCGAATAGCAGTCGCATGATATCTAAACGAGGCTCAGAACCGAGGGCAGCAAAGACATCAACATATTGGGCAGGGTTGCTCATGCCATTTCTAGAAATATCGAAATAATTTATATTTCTAGAATAGTCGAAATAAAAACTGAAACTAAACGGTAGTGCATCAGAGAGCGGGAGTTCGGATAAAATTAACATCTACTTTCAAGCTTGATCTATGCAATGTCGGCTGTGTGGTCATCCTGTGTACCTGTATGTTGTACCGCAGTAGATATGAATTATGAGATGAATTGGAAAAAGAACCGGGAAAACTGGGAAATGAATCTATAGGATTATTGCAATGAGTGGTTTGTTAAAAAAAGCATTGGGGTTATTTGGCAATCGTCCAGACTCAGAGGTACCAGAAAACCCCTCATCAGAACAGAATTCCTCAAACTTAACTTCATCAGAGACAGAACAACCAGAAATGCTCTCATCAGAGCAACAGTCACCAGCATCCCCTTCCCCTAAACACAATACACAGCCTGCCGATATGACTTCTGAGAACTACTCCGTGAAATATCAGTGGGTTTATAACTTAACACTAACTAATTGCCAGGAGTTTGAGGCACTGACATTTCCTAGCCTTCAGAAACGGTGGCAAACCCATCAGCAACGAGGTAATCTCGGTGGCGTTGTCGCGATCGTGGGTGGAGCAATGGTTGGGTTAGCGATCATTGAGCTTTTGCCAGAAGGTGCGGAAGTTCTTTCTCTGTTTGTTGTACCTGAATACCGACAACACGGCGTTGGTGCTCAACTACTCCATTATGTGGAAACAGCATTACGTCGGCTTAAATGTCCCCAAGTTCAAATTCGCTATCGAGTCAGCGATTTGACCAATCAGGCGCTCGAAGCTATCCTAAACCATCAAGGATGGCAGGCTCCCAAAACCGATTTTCTCATTACCAAAACGACGATCGAAGCGCTCAAGCAAGCACCTTGGGTGTATCAATACCCACTGCCACCTAAATTTACCGTTTTTCCCTGGCTCGAATTAACCAAAGCAGAACGGGGGGGTATCTTACACCGCCGCTCCTATCCCGAAAGCCTCAATCCTTTTCATTCCGATCCTCGGCTTGAACCGATCAATAGTTTAGGCTTGCGTTATCAAGGTGAAGTGGTTGGTTGGACAATCAACCATCGTGTGGCTACCGATACAATTCGCTATTCCACAATGTACGTTGAACCTCAGTTTCAGCGCTTGGGACGTGGATTTTCG
This sequence comes from Cyanobacteria bacterium FACHB-DQ100, assembly GCA_014695195.1. Classification (NCBI taxonomy): domain Bacteria; kingdom Bacillati; phylum Cyanobacteriota; species Cyanobacteria bacterium FACHB-DQ100. The sequence goes on from JACJNW010000025.1 coordinate 59,118, forward strand.
CTTCTAACTGAAGCAATTAAACGCCAAATTGAAAGCGGGATTCCTTATGCGACGACTGCTGTTTCGAGTGAGAATCTACCGATGCTACGCTGCACTGATCGTTACTACAAGCCCTATGCCACTTATCTTTCTGAGTCTCGTTCTAGCTATAAAGTCTTAGATTAGTCCTAATTCAGAGGGATGTAGAAACCGACATACCCCTGAATTCGTTAAGGCTTTGTTTATACTATTATCTGAAACTTAGTTTTCAGCAGCGATCGGTAAGCTTCAAGCAGCCCGTACCAGTTGGAAAGTGCTTGAGCGATTAGCTTTGAGCGATCATCAATTTCAACAACCGATAACTCATAGTGGAAATTGCCAGAAAAGAGCAGTCCTGAAATTTGCGAGTCGTCGGACAACCGCAATTGAGTTGGATGAATGCTGAGTTGGAAGCGGCAGTCGTCGAGCAGGTAAGACAAATTAAGTGAAGCTTGCATTGGTTCACGTCCAAACTGCTGCCATTCGCCCGGAGAGAGCAGCGTTTCTAGCAAATACTTCCGAGCACCATCCGCTTGATCTTGGAAGGTCACGATTCGTTTGGGATTGATACCGATCGCTTGATAATCAACCTTGGGCATCGTTTCAACAAATTTCGCTGCCATTCTGGCGATCGCGATGTCTTCCTGAGCTTTGCCGTTGATGGATTCGGAGAATGAGATTTTGCCAGGTTCAACCAGAAGGCTAATCCCATTTTGAAAGACCAGTTGTGTGACTTGCTGAGAAGTTACGGAATTTCGAGCCAGTTGCCACTCGCGAGGAACAATGCCGCTAAAAACAAAGAATTCTGGATTGAGCAGTGCCGCGCTTAGTTCATTGGCGACGATCACAATCGAAAGCTCCTGGATATCGATTGAGTTTTCTGAAGTGAGTTGGGGTGCGGCTTGCTCTAGGGATTGCTCAGAAGACTTCTCCAATACTAAGGCTGTATCCATTCAGACTGTCCTCAAAATTTTTGATGTTTTTATCATGCCCCTATCATTTATGAAGATTCCGATTGTCTTCGCTCTGAAATGAAAAAAGATGAGTATAAACGGTGAATGCTAAGCGTCATTGAAATATAGGCAACTTACCGGAGTCAGAAACGTGAATTTGTATGAGATCAATATGAGTTTTTGTCAGCTATTTTGCTGTGCACTTCTTAATATTTCGTAAGCTAATATTTTTCAGAATTTCAGTATTTCTACCTTCACGCAAGTGGTCAATTTACCTCATTATAGGTAGATAATACTGAATTTATAAGCGTGTTGAGATCGCAAAGTCTAGCGACCTGCTCCACAGTAAAACCCGATCGTAACAGCGCTGCTTAATGTGCTAGAGCCGTTGTAGACATTGAACGCTCTGATTTATAGAGTCCTTCTGTACAAGACCAAGACTCAACAGATCGCCCTTGTCAAATAGGCAGAAGCTTCAATTCAGCGAGCTTTTGCCTATTACTGCTGGCTCTAAATTGTGTTGCCCTGTTGATTCACTTTCATAACTTCGCAGTCTTTTTTCTCAGGGGATTGAACGATGAGTTCCGATTTTAACCGCGCGTCTTTTTCTGATGCTAAGTCTTTCAAGCAACTAACAACTTCACCAGTCGAACTGCAAACAGGACTTACAAATCAGTCGCCGTGGGCAAACATTCCTCATGCGTTCTCCCTCTCAACTTCTCAGCAGTCTAGTCTCTTCAGCGGCGAATTTGAGACTCCATCAGACACAACACAAGGACTTGAAGCTGAACTGAGAACGGGAAGCAGTGACATCATTCGTCAGAATGCAGACCGTTCTTTTCCGATCGTTCCCTGGTCAAACCCGACAACCAGCACACCAAACAGTGTTGCGCCCTACACAAATTGGGATCAGGAGCTATTCTTTGTCGATAGCACGGTAGAGGATGCAGCCAGCCTCCTCGCCGGAATTTCTTCTAATCAAATCATCTATTTAAATGCAGCACAGGATGGTGTTGAGCAGATCACTGAGGCTCTAGCCCAACGGCAGGGAATTTCTGCGATCCATATCATTTCTCACGGCGATTCAGGTTCGCTGCGATTAGGTAATGCTGACCTGAGTGGGGAAACGCTCGATCGCTATCGCGACAGCTTACAAGCCTGGAAAACTAGCCTGACCGACGATGCTGATATTTTGATTTATGGCTGTGATGTGGCAGCAGGAGAGCAAGGGCAAGCAGTTATCACGCAGATCAGCCAGCTAACCGGGGCAGATGTTGCCGCATCGGATGATTTGACCGGGACTGCGGCACTCGGTGGAGACTGGATTTTAGAATTTGGTGCAGGGACGATCGACACAAGTGCCCTATCCAATATTGACTATCAGCACATTCTGGCAACTGCTTCTCTCACCAATGGCAAATTTGTGTATTCGACGACCGGTGAGACAGACGTTGAGAAGAATCAGCTCACGGTTTCGATCAGTGGTAGCAATCTCGTCGTCACAGACAATGACCAAGATGCATATTCGATTGGGATTTCCGGATCTGATATCAAAATCATTAATACCTATAGCGTCAGTGTAGTGCTCAGCGCCATCACATCCTTTGAGATTAATACAGGAAATAGTGATGACACGATCGTCCTCTCTTCAGATTTCAGCAGTTTCTTGAGCGCTGTCAATATCAGCATTAATACAGGGATGGGGTCGGATACCATTACGTTTGACACCGCGGTTAACACCCAAGGTGGAACCCTGTTGATCGAGACTGGCGATGATGGTGACACGATTACCTTCAATCAAGCTGTCGATACGAAGGGTGCAAGTTTTAGCATCAATAGTGGTAGTGGGGAAGATACCATTACAGTTAATGCTGCAATCAGTACCCAAGGTGGAACCTTTGCGATCGAGACTGGCGATGATGGTGACACGATTACCTTCAATCAAGCTGTCGATACGAAGGGTGCAAGTTTTAGCATCAATAGTGGTAGTGGGGAAGATACCATTACAGTTAATGCTGCAATCAGTACCCAAGGTGGAACCTTTGCGATCGAGACTGGCGATGATGGTGATACGATCACCTTCAACCAAGCTGTCGATACAAAGGCTGGTTCTTTCAGTCTTAGTGGAGGCGGCGGAAACGATACGTTTAATATCAGCAACACGATCTTGACGGCAGGTGGAACTGTCAGTCTTGGCGGCGGCGACGGAAGCGATACGTTTAATGTCAGCAACACGATCTCTACGACAGGTGGAGCTTTCACCATTAGTGGGGATAGTGGAAACGATACAGCTACGATAAACGCAAGTGTCTATACACAGGGTGGCAATCTCAGTATTGAGGCGAACACGTTGACCGTGAAGGCTGGCAACAATCTTTCAACCCGTAACACCTCCGGGGCAGATCACTCCACAGCAACTTCTACAGGCAATTCTGGTGCGATTTCCTTAACAGGCGAACAAATTACGATCGGATCAAAAGACAGTACACTTTACACCGGGCTGTACTCTCAAGTCGAGACTGGAAGTACTTACAAAGCAGGCGATATCAAGATTAGCGTCAGTGAGACTGCGCTCACGACACTCGATCCGACAGACACCAGCAACGCGACGATCAATCTCAATAAAGTAATCCTGAAAGGAAACAATGTTACTTTCTCTGCCACTGCAGATTATGCTCAAACGTTTGATGACAGTAGCTCGGTTGCAGACTGGGCAGTTAGCTTCTTAGACAACTATTCTCTGGTGGGAGGTGGAGCGGTTTCCAAATCCACGGCAACGATTACAGCAGATTATTACACGCAAATTACTGGTGCTGATGTCAGTCTGTCTGCGAGTGCGACCACCGAGGCAATAATTCAGCCTCTCTTCTCCTACATTTTGGGTGCTGCCTATGCCAAAGCAGATTCCACCGCAACAGTGACATTTGCAGGAAAGATCACTGCCACCAGTAATGTTTCTATTTCCACACTAACAGATAGCACGGTCAACGCTCAATCCAGTACCTCCAAGTGGGACAGTTCAAATGCCGTGACCAATTCGGCAGCTTCCGCAGCGATTACCGAACTCTACAGTAATTCCACCGCACAAATTACCGATCAAGCTTCGATCTCAGCAGGCGGAAATGTCAGTGTCACAGCGAAAACAATCGATCGTAACTACACCAACACTAAATCAAGTACTAGTTCGAATGGAACACTTGCAGTTGCTGCTGCTGTTTCATTAGAGGATGGCAGCACAAATGCATTGATGGATGGCCAAGTCACTGCTGGAGGCAGTATTACCGTCGAGGCAAGCCAGAAGAACGAGGATATTCAAAGCATCCTGACAGGTGGCGGTAGCTTGACAAGTGGGAGTGGGGTGAGTGCTGTTGCTGGCGTCAGTGATCTCAAGGGTGATGTGCTCTCTGGAATTCAGAGCAGCGTTGGAGCGGGGCTTTGGAGTGCAATTGCATCCTTGGGATCGTCAGAGTCCTCTCAGGCCAGCAGTAAGACGAAAGGAAAGACCTCCAGCTTTCAGATTGGGGCTGCTTTCGCTTATATCGATGATACGAACAATGTCACGGCTCGTATTGGAGATACTTACAAATCTGGTGAAACCTCGGCTGCAAACGTCATGGCCAAATCGGGCAGCATCGCTGTTAATGCTACGGCTGAATACCGGCCTAATGTCACAGCGAGTTCAATGCTGGATGACTCCGGCAGCAGTTCATCCAGCAGCGATTCATCCAGCTCCTCTAGCGGTTCTTCTAGTAGCACATCCTCCAGCAGCTTTGCGGGTTCAGCAGGTGTCGCGATCGGAGATTACACTAACAATGTTTCTGCCTATATTGGTAGTTCAGCAACCGTCAACGCTTACAAGAGCCTATCAGTGACAGCTAACACGCTGAACAACTATAGTGTTCAGTGGGGTGTTAACCTAGTTGAACCTTTTACAGAAACTGGTGACTGGCAGACCAAGGCAGGTACGTTTGTCAGCAATTTAACGGGTTATCTTAACAATAATTTAGGCTTGGATAACTACATATTTGATTCTTGGAGCCAAGCAACAGCCAGTGCCGAGAGCAAATTGGCAGCAGCAGGTGCCGTGACTGTTCTATCCTTGGATCATACAAGCAAAGCTTATATCGATCAAAACGCCAAAATCAACCAAGACACGACGCTGCGGTCAGATCAGCAAACCGTGACGGTTGAATCTAATAGTATTAATGAGTCTGTTCACTTTGGCGGTAACATTGCTCTACCTGGAGTATCCTGGAACGGCAAAACTTCGTCTGCAAACTTTAGTATTGGTGGAGCTGGAGCAAGCGCGAGTAATGCAGTAGGTGGAACAGTATTGGTGCTGGACTACATAAACGATGTCTCCGCTCGAATTGAGGATGGAGTGACATTGTATGCCGATAGCCTAAAGGTGAATGCTGATAGCAAGACGATGAGCATTGATATTGCGGCTTCTGGCGGTAAGGCTGACAAGTTTGGCTTTAATGGCGCAGGCACTTGGGTATTTGCCGATAATACAACCACTGCACAAATTGATGACGGAGTGACTCTGGTGGTTGGGGATAACCTCGTGAGTGGTTCAACCGCGAGTTTAGTCGTAAACGCCGAGGACACCAGCGATGTAATCAATGTTATGGGTGGAATTTCCGTCAGCGACAGTATTGGCATGGGAGTCACCGTTGGCTTCAATACGATCGATCGTAATACCCGCGCTGTAATCGGAAACTTAAGTGGTTCTGGTGAAACTGATCAAACCACATCAATTAGTAGCAGTGGCAATGTCAAGGTCAATGCGAAGAATAATGGGTACATTGGTTCCTTCTCTCTAGCCTCGGCAATTTCCACAGGCGGTGATGTTACCAATCATTCGGATGGCACGACTACAGGCTCCACAAGCTATGGGGTAGGCATCTCCGGAGACGTAGCATTTAACGAAGTTACAGACACCACCGAGGCGTATTTGCGGGATGTCAAAGTCACGACGACGAATCAATCGACTGTCAGCGTCACGGCTAACAATGATAGTGAAATTATGGCGATCGGTGGCTCGGTTGCCCTGACGATTGGAAATAACTATAAATCCACAAGCTCATTGGGCTTAGCAGGCTCCTACGGTCAAAATATCGTCAGTCAGACTACCAATGCCTACCTGGAAAACACAACACTTACAAATCCCAAGACTTTTACCGTCACTGCCACCAACACGAGTGAAATTTATGCTGTTGTCGCAGGTGGATCGGGAGCAGCGAATTCTGATCTGAATACAGGCATCGCTGGCGCAGTCACCATCAACGAAATTACCAATACCACCAAAGCTTATATTGCCAATTCCACAACGACGATCGCAGGTGCGATTACCGTCAGTGCTACGGATAGTTCCACCTTGCATGCTGATGCTGGCGGAGTTGCGTTGGCGATCGCATTCAAGCCTGAATCAAATGCGGCCTCCCTAAGTGCAGGGGTAGGCGTATCTGTTAACGATGTCACGAATACTGTGAGTGCCTATGTTGATAAATCTACACTCACTGCTGCTGGAAACGTTGCCGTAACAGCGACATCGACAGGAACAATCGATGCCTTTGCTCTGGGGGGAGCAGCCTCCGTCAGCTCCAATGCTTCTCTAATGGCTTTCAGCTTTTCTGGTGCTGGGGCGGGTGCAGATAATGACATTGAGAATACCATCAGTGCTTACGTTACAAATAGCAGCACTATTACAACGTCTAACAGTGGAACGATTTCAATTACTGCTACCGATAACAGCACTATCACTGCCGATAGCGGGGGATACTCGATTGCCTTTAGCCGCAGTTCGGCGAGTGCATCTGGTTCTGTTGGTGTGGCGATCGCCAATAACGATATTCAGAACACGATCAGCGCTTACGTTGATCAGTCAACTCTGACCTCGACTGGCGCAGTTGATATCACGGCACAGTCGACGGCAGAAATTGACGCGTTGAGTATTGGGGGTTCGGCTGCTGGATCGTCTGGCGATTTAGGCAGTCTAAGCATCAGTGGCGCGGGTGCGGGCACGACCAATAGCATCGACAATAAAATCTCCGCCCAAGTCAAGAACACCGCAACAATCACAACGTCCAATAATGCGGCAGTCACAGTGAAGGCAACAGATGGTAGCCTGATTACCGCAGATGCCGGTGGCGTAGCGATCTCAGGAACACTGGGCAATGGTTCGAGCGCATCATTGTCGATCGGCGCTTCTATCGCCACCAATAAGATTGGGTTAGAGCGCGGCCACACAATTCAAGCTCTCGTTGACAATGCAACTATCAATGCTGCTGGCAATGTCGGACTAACTGCGAGCTCTACTGCCACGATTGATGGCTTAGCTTTCAGTGGAGCAGCCGCCGTTTCCGGCTCTACAGGAGGCGGAAATATCAGCCTTGCAGGATCTGGAACTGGCATTGAGAATACAATTAAGGCGACGATCGCAGCAGGGATTCAAAACGGTGGAAAAGTCACGACTGTCGAAACGGTTACTCTGACTGCGACTGATGATAGTGAGATTACGGCTGATGCTGGAGCGGCTAGCCTCGCAATCGGTGTGAGTGGAGATGGATCTGGTGCTGTATCTATCGGAGTTGCGATCGCCAATAACGAGATCAACAATACGGTCAAAGCTTTTGTCGATAAAGGAACAGTCACTGCAGGCGATTTGAATCTCTCCGCTTCGTCTAGCGCTCTAATTGATACCAAGGGTATCGCAGGGGCCGTTTCCGTTGCAGCTAGCGGTGGAGCATCCTTGAGCGGCGCGGGAGCCGGGACAGGGGTAACGAATACTCTACGGAACACCATTCAGTCTTACATCCAAAACGGCAGCACAATTACCACCAAGACGGATGCAAATAATGGTGGTGATCTCAATCTCAGCGCGATCGACGATAGCACTATTGAAAGCGTCGCCATCGGTGGAAGCATTGCCATCTCTGGGAGTACAGGTGCAGCCTTTAGCTTGGCAATCGGGGCTGTAACGGTCACAAATACGATCGACAACACGGTTCAATCGTTCATTGGGCAGAATGCAACCGACAGCACGAGCATTAGCGCAGGAGACGATATTGCCCTGACAGCGCAGTCTAGGCTGACCATGACGCAAAATACTGCCGTTGCTGCGTCGCTTTCCGTAGGAGTTGCGCCAACCAGCGCCAGCTTCAGTGGCGCTGGCGCTAGCGTCACGACGACCACAACGAGTGATATAGCGGCCTTTATCCGCAACGTAAATACGTCGACTAATGGCTACAACGTACAAGCAGCAGACGTAATTACTCTAACGGCCAACGATGCCTCCAATCTTGATCCGACTGTTGGCAGCGGCGTGCTAGTTGCAAGTATGGTCGGTGCATCGGTTGGTGTATCTATCACTGACACAACTGTAAACAATACAGTTCAAGCCTACATCGACAATGCAAAAGTCTCTTCTACCAATGGCAATCTCAGTCTCACAGCGACCTCGTCACCCGATATCGATGCCCTGGCGGTTGCGACTTCGGTGGCTGCAAGCATAGGTGGAGCTGGGGCAGGCGCAGAAGCGACCGCAACCGTGAAGTCTACAGTCGAAGCTCGAATTGGCTCTGGCAGTAGCGTGAAGGCGAAAACCATTGATGTCGTGACTGATAGTACCGATGACATCACAACTGATGCCTATGGTGCGAGCGCAGGTGTAGTTGCGATCGGAGCAGCTATTGCAGATTCCAAGACCCAAAGCATAACGAAAGCTCATGTTACTGGAGCAACAATTACTGCGACCAATCTCAATATTAGCAGTACTGGCGATGGAAAGGTTGATGCTGGCGTGATGTCACTTGCGGGAGGCGTGTGGGCCTCTGGAGCGGGTAATAGTGCAGATGCAACGTTTGATTCCACCGTACAGGCCTACATTGGGGATTCAACGACAGTCACCCTCACAGGTAATCTCAACATCACCGCTACCGCGCAACCCGATGCGGATGCGACTGCGTTCGGCTTGAGTGTATCCGGACTCTTACAGGCAGGCTATTCTGCTGCAACTGCTGAAGTGACACCCCAAATCGACGCTTACATCGGCAATGGCAGTACAATCAGTGCGAGTAATTTGACTCTCCTCGCGCAGCAAAGTCTATCAACCGGCGGAGATGCTGCCTATGCCAAGGCGACAGGATCGGGAGGCGCATTGTTTGGTTCACTCAACGCCAGCGAAAGTACTGCCACCAATTCAGGACAGGTAAGCGCCTATGTTGGTAAGTATAGCAATCTAACGATTACCAATACTGCTTCGATTAAAGCGGATGCTGACAGCCAACAGACCGCAGAAGCAGATGGCTACAATGCTGGAGCATTAGCGCTGGGCAACAATATTGCTAGTGCTGAGTCAAGCCTGACGACACAAGCCTATTTGGACAATGGAGTCAATGTCACAGCTAAGGATTTGAAGATTCAGGCGATTGGTAACGATTACAACTACGCAAACGCGATCGCGGGCGGTGGCGGTGTTGTTTCTGGACGGGCAGCGACAGGTTCAACAGACAATGCAAGCACCGCTAAGGTTCGCATTGAGGATGGAGATACCACGAGCGGCAATGTAGAAATCAAGATCAGTAACGCGATTGATATTCTGGCTGATCAAACCACGAAATTCAATAGCAAGTCCAATAGTGTAAATGCTTCGGTGGTTGGTGGGAGCGGCGCTTACACTGAGAACACAGTGAATTCCACCGCAAGTGTCACAATTGGCACTGATACGGACAATACTGTTCAAAACTTAGTGATCAATGCTGCTAGCTTGACAGTGAATGCAAATCAGACCATTCTCAAGCCGGAGCTAGTTGACGAAACCGCGGAGTCAGCATCGGGAGGTGTCATTGATGCACCCGCTGCATCGAGCACAACGACGATTAATAACTCGACGACGATTACGATTGGCGACAGCTCGACCAGTAATAACTTTGACACCACGATTTCTACCACAGGCGATATTACCTTAAACGCGCTGAATACTGTCTATGCCTGGGACGATACGCTACTCGATAGTGGCGGTGTCGTTTCGGTTGCTCGATCGGACTCGAAAGTAGAGCAAAAGACCAACGAAGCGATGATCGCTATCCAGGATGCCAACCTGTATAGTGATGGCGAGATTACCCTCTCAGCCCGGGCAGAGGTTGAGTTTGATGTCACTGCGAGTGCTTCTAGCTATGGAGTCGCTGGTGTTCCTTCTGCCTATTCAACGGCAACCACGAATACCAAAAACCAGATTCAGCTTAAGAATGGGGCTTATCTGCGGTCTGAGAAGGATGTCAATCTTTTGGCAGGACAGAATGCTGATGGCGACACTAATGCAATCAACATCAATGCCCGCTCCAATGTCTGGAACTACACGGCTGCTCCAATTAGTAGTGCTGGCTCGTCGGATGCTTCCGTCACTTTGGAGAATACAATTACGATCGATGCAGGTGCCCAGATCTTGACGGTCAATGATGCCAATCTGCTCACGACAGAAGGCGATGTTGAAGCGGTGGGAGTTCTGAAGAGCCAAGACGGTTACGAAGAGCTTGTCGGAAACTTGACAGGTGCATCAGTTGCAGATATTGAACGCACGGCTGACGACATCAGGAGTACAACGGGTGTCACGGTCAATGGCACGGTCGAGGTCAGTATTGAGAACCAGGAAACACTGACGATCGATGAAAGCTTGAACCTGACCTCGAAGACAACCGTGGATGGTGTCAGTGTCTATCCGATCAATATCACGCAGCAGACTGATGGCATTGGCACTGTCACCCTTAGCGTCGAGAATGTTTACAACACCATTAGTCAACGTATTCTGCAACTTAAAGAGCTGAAAGCCGCTTACGCTGGTGACGTCAGTACCGTTGCCTCCTACACCTCTGAGATTGAATACTGGGAAACCAAACTGGCAGAACTGGGTTCTGTAACACAGGTTACGTATATTGAGGTACCAGATATTACGGTGAAAGTGGGCGATATCCGTGTTACAGGCGACTACCTCAAGGGTAGCGGCCTGTTGAATTCGCCTGGCGATGCCAAGATTTTTATCACAAATGGTAGCCCCTACTACTTGCGGGTTAACGATCTCACTATCCCAGAAATTGCAGGAGGACGAATTCTCTTCAATACTGCTTCGGTCACGAGTAATGCGACGATCAATAGCCGGAATACAAGCGGCAATACCGCTAATTTCAGCCAAGTCACGACATCAGCCAACAGTGATGAAGCCCTGATTAGTGTAGAAAATACTTACGATCCGACCTTTGCTGTGCAGAAGAGCCAGTTTACTGCTCTGGGCGTGAGTACACCGGCAGCCCCTGATTTGGAAGTTCTTGGGTCTGTGTCCAACTTCAAAGGTACGGTCAGGTTGACGAATGATGAGGGAAGCATTGTCGTCACGGGTAGCCTCAATGCAAAAACCATTGATATTGACTCTGGCAGCGACTTTGTCTTGAGTGACAATGGCACAGTGTTTGAATTTAATCCCTCTAGTAAAGTCAGCGTCTCCAACAATACAATCACGATCGCTAGCCATGGATTGAAGACAGGCGAGCAAGTGTTCTATCAAAACGGTGGTGGTACAAGCATTGGTGGATTGACAAATGCTCGCAGCTACTTCACGATCGTCGTTGACAGCAACACAATCAAGCTTGCCTCCACTGAAACCGATGCCTCCGCGAATAAGGCAATCGATCTCACCAGTGCAGGTAGTGGCACTCAAAGCCTGAGTCTGACAGACGATTTAGGCTTCCTACATGTAGGTGGCGATCCTCGCAGCCAATTATCCGGTACTGCCAGCACTTATGAAATTGGTAGTGCAACCACTGGGAGCTCCTCTGTAGATCCCAGCAGTACCAGCAGTATTACCGCGAGCAACAACGTCTTTATTAATGCTCGCTATCTCAACATCAACGGTGTAATCCAGAGCGGAATTCCCGATCGTAGTCTTACCCTCAGCGACACACTCAACTCTACGATTTTTGGTTTCAAATTCAGCTATGATCTCACCAAAGAATTTGGTGGAACGTCGTCGACGAAGTACCTCACTCTGTCTACCGATACAGATGGCACTGGCATTGATGCTAAATACAATGCTGAAACAAACCGCATTGAATTAGACAATGTCTCGATCGAAGGCGGTTACATGCAGTTGACTGGCCATATCCTCAGCACAGGCGACGGCAACCTAAAAGTGATGGATGGCTTTGGGCGGATCAACATCGTCAACAACACGAGCTTTGATATTGCGCTCAACAGCATTGACACAGGTGGCAGCGGAATTGAAGGAAAACTCAAAATTATTGATACTGCTCGAACGGGAGCAGATGGCGAAGCTCTCGTCACAACCTATACCCATGTTGGCAATAATGTCACGATAACTGATACTTCAATATCTGGCGGCAAGACAACCACGACTTCCAATTCCCGTAGCGCCAGTTACAGCCCCCTTGCAAACCAACGTTATACCTGGGTGACAGGGCAATCCAGCCTCACTGAAACAGTAAAAACTTATGCCAAATCGAATGTCTGGGGAATTGATGAGCTCGCAAAAGATCCTGGGACAGAGATTGAGTCGCATACCACGCTGCTGGATGAAACGCCGCTCCTAGAAGGAACTTATGTTGAAACCGGCACCAGCAGCAATCTGTACAACTACAGCCGCGAAGTAGTGACCACGAGCAACAGTCAACTCGTGGATCAGGATACCTGGACAACTACAAGCGGCTGGTGGGTCTTTAAGTCAACTACCTACTATCGCCGCGATACCTATCAAAAAGGTCAGAAGACAATCAATACTCACAGCTACAAGGCTGATTCTCCAATCGCCGTAACCTTCGTTGGCTATGACACGGGCTCGGTCAGTGTGACCTCTACCTCGAACATTCTGATTTTAGATTCAGTCACCAACGAGGGTGGCACCACGACTCTCAAATCAACTTCTGGTTATATTGACAACCTGTCCACTACAGGCACGATTACCAGCAATAGCTTAGTGCTCTCCGGCAGCAAATTAGAGGATTTGAAGACTGACGTGAATCAGTTGCAATTTACGGTAACTGGGGATGTATCTATTACTGACACTGCAGGCGATGTGACGATTTCTGGTGAAAGCTATTCTTCGTCCGGTAAAGTCACACTGTCTACAGAAGGCTCACTTCTGAGCGCGGGTGCAGGCACTTATGACATAAAAGGTTACACGATCGATCTGACTTCTGAGAGCGGCTCGATCGGCTCCTCGACTCGATCAGTCCGTGTGAATTCTGGTATTAAGACCAACGCGACGCTCAGTACTGCTGATGGCGTCTCTGGCGTCACGCTAGATGCCGCAGATGATATCTACCTGGAGGAAACTGATGGCGATCTTTATCTCGTCAGCGCTAAGGCAGGAAACAATGTTACCCTCAACGTCACCAAGGGCGGATTGATTGACAATAACTTGTCAGAAACGCTCGATCCCTACTCCCAAACTCAGCTCGAAAGTCTGTGGTCGCAAGTTGGTTTGACTACCGATCGTAGTTCTAAGGCGATCGCCAGCTTCAAGCAACAGGCAGAGCAACTTTATGATACCTACTGGAACTATCGCAACGTCAAATCCAGCGTGAATGGGGCAGGTCAAACAGTCTATACTGCTGACGACTACAACGCCAACTTCGCTTACAGCTACAGTGATACTGCGAAAGCCCAACTGCGTACGCTCGGCTACACTGATAGCGCGATCACTGCGATGGCAGCAGAGAAAACCGCACAGTATCATACTCTCCATCAGTTGTTCAGTGACAGTAGTGTGACCCTAACCGGTGATGAGGCTTACATGTCTACTGTAATTACTGACCTATTTAAGGACAGTGACTTCACTGGCAAGAACCTGACAATCGTCAGCACCTACAGCCCCACGTTAATCGAGTCGAAGTATAACGTCAGCACTAGTCAGCAAAGCAGCCTTAGCCAAGGCGGCAAGTGGAGCTTGGATCAACTGAAAAATACGGTTGCCGCCGGATTGTTTGGTTCCGTAACAGATACGCAGTACATGGTCGAGGATCCAAATATCACAGCTGGTGGCGACGTTACGATCACGACGAGCGGTGGTGTTGGTCGCGCTGAAGGTACAGTCGTGATCGATAACTGGAGCAGTATTAAAAACTGGGCAACAGATCTGACCGAAGCTCAACGCCTTGCGCTCAGCTATGCAGAGCGCGACGATATCACCTACTATGATGCATCGGGCAACAAAATTAGTGATCTGAGTAAATCGGGCACCTCGATCGCCAAGGTCTCCATCAGCCTCAAGCAGGATGTAGACATCAATACTACTGGGGAAATTAACCTCACGGCTGGCGGCAATGTCTTCCTGGGGTCTGAGCAAGACATTAACCTCGATCAGATTAAAGCAGGCAGCGAAGTGCGGATTAAGGCTACTAAAGGCCTTGTCAACGTGGCTGCATCAGGAGCAGTCAACGTTATCAGCGGAGGTGATCTGGTTCTAGAGGCTGGAAGTGCCAGCATAGGGACTAGCACCACTCCGATTACGATCGACCTAAAAGATAACGCTTACTACTACAATGGCAAACTCTATCTTCTGAGTAGCTCGGCCACCTGGGAAACGGCTCAAACCTACGCTCAGAGCCTAGGCGGCAACTTAATCACAATCAATGATGCAACCGAAGAGGCATGGTTGAAGTCTACATTCGGCTCAACAGAAGGCTTCTGGATTGGCTTAACTGACAAAGCGACGGAAGGCACCTTTGCTTGGGCAAATGGTGAAACCACAACCTATCGTAACTGGGCAGCAGGTGAACCGAATAATTCCAATAATGAGGATTATGTCTCCATGAACTTTGGCGGTAATCGCCAATGGAACGATAGTTCCTCAACCGCAACGATGCGCGGTATCATCGAGCTCAGCGTCCAGGAATACAACGGACATTTCTACCTGCTCAATCCTACCGCCACCTGGGAAACGGCTCAAACGGCAGCGCAAGCATTAGGTGGCGCCTTAATCACAATCAATGATGCAACCGAAGAGGCATGGTTGAAGTCTACATTCGGCTCAACAGAAGGCTTCTGGATTGGCTTAACTGACAAAGCGACGGAAGGCACCTTTGCTTGGGCAAATGGTGAAACCACAACCTATCGTAACTGGGCAGCAGGTGAACCGAATAATTCCAATAATGAGGATTATGTCTCCATGAACTTTGGCGGTAATCGCCAATGGAACGATAGTTCCTCAACCGCAACGATGCGTGGTATCGTAGAAATCGGTTCTCTTGGCGCTAACTTGACCGCTCGTGCGAAGACAGATATCTATGTCGCAAATAGCGGCAACCTCAATATCAGTGAAGTCTATGCTGGAAATATTCTCAGTCTGTCTTCGACGGGGGGCATTATCGATGCCAGCAATAATGCTGATGCCAATCTCCAAAGTGATTTCCTGATGCTAACTGCTCCATCTGCAGGAACCTCTACGAATGCAGTCGACTTCGCGGATGATACAGAAGTCAAGTTGAATACGACTCAGAATGTATATTTGCAAACCCCTGGGGATCTGAGTGTTGATGTCTTGGGCAGAACAAGTGGATCTGTCAACATCACCGGCGATAGCAGCAACAATATCATTACGCTCTACAGCAGTTCTGACAGCCTCAATTCAACGATAGACATTTCTGTTAATGGTGGCAGCGGTAGCGATACCCTGATCGTGAAACCCACCCGTACGGGCGGCACATGGGACCAGACGAACCGAACGATTACGGGTACAGGTTTAGGCACGATCGCTTACAGCAATATCGAAACGGTGAAAATCACGCCGGTTGCTGGAAACGACAGCGCCACGACGACTGAAGCAACCTCGACTACGTTTACTGTCTTGGGCAATGATGTCGACTTTTATCCTGCAAACGCGATCGCAATTTCAGAAATTGGCGGCAGCAGCGTCACGGCAGGCCAAACAGTGACCCTGACTTCTGGTGCATTAGTCACCTTCAATGCCAACAACAGCTTCACCTACAATCCCAATGGCAAATTTGAATTCATCGGAGTAGGTAAGACCGCAACCGATACCTTTACCTACGGTGTAACCAATTCCTCTAGCGGAACGGACACCGCAACGGTCACCGTGACGATCGCTGGAATTAACGATGCACCAACCGGCATAGACGATAGTCCGGCCACAGATGAAGCGACGACGTTGACCATCTCGGCGCTCAGCAATGACTTTGATACTGACATGGGAGACACACTGAGTATCACCCATGTCAATGGCACCGCTATTAGTGCTGGCTCGATCCTAACGCTGGCGTCTGGTGCGAAGGTAACTTTCAATGCGGACGGCACCTTCAGCTACAATCCGAACGGTAAGTTCGAATATCTAGGAATTGGGAAGACAGCCACCGATAGCTTTCAATACACCATCAGTGACGGCAAAGGGGGCACCAGTACTGCAACCATTAATCTCACAATTACTGGGGTTAATGATGCTCCCACAGCCAAAGCTGACAGCGTGACCACCACCGAAAACTCAACGGTGACATTCGCAGTTCTAGGTAACGACTCGGATATTGATGTGGGAGATATCCTTAGCGTCACAAAGATAAACGGCGTCATGCTGAGTGCTGGTTCTAGTGTCTTGATTGACTCTAAAGCTAAGGTTACGCTGAATGCCAACGGTACGCTCACATATGATCCGAACGGCAAATTCGAGTATTTGGGCAAGAGTGCAACAGGCACCGATAGCTTCACCTACACTATTAGTGACAGCAAAGGGGGAATCAGTACCGCAACTATTAATCTCACGATTACTGGAGAGAATGATGCACCTACTGCAAATGCAGATAGTGTGACGACCAATGAAGACAGTTCGACTACATTTAGCATCTTGAGCAATGATTCTGATATTGATACGGGCGACACGATTAGTATCAGTCGGATCAATGGCAAGATTATGGTTCCTGGTTCAACGATTACGCTGACTTCCGGCGCAAAGCTTACCTACAACACCAACCGTACCTTTACCTACAACCCCAACGGTAAATTTGCTGCACTCAATATGGGTGATACAGCGACCGACAGCTTTACCTATACAATCGTCGATGGCAAAGGAGGAAGCAGCACTGCTACTGCTACCATCACGATTAAAGGTGGTAGCTTCTTCGAACGGACAGGAAGTAGCAATCCATTCAATGGTGTGGATGTCGGCTATAACAGCAACATAACATTTGCAGATCTCGATAAAGATGGCGATTTGGATGCATTTATGGCAGCATCTGAGGGTATCCGCTACTATCAGAATACTAATGGTAGCTTTACTCAAGTCACTGGAACTTCTAATCTCTTGAATGGGGTGTACGGCGCCTCGATCTCCTTTGCAGATATTGACAAGGACGGCGATTTAGATGCCTTCGTTGGTGATGTTAAGAGCGGTATCAATTATTACCAAAACAACAATGGTAGGTTTTCTCTAGTCACTGGTGCTAGCAATCCCTTTAATAACATTTCTGACACTATTGCACCTAGCTTTATCGATATCGATAATGATGGTGATTTAGATGCCTTCGCAGGAAGCATTGACGGCACGATTAAGTTCTATCGCAATACTAATGGAAGCTTTGCTCAAGTGACTGGAAGTGCTCATCCCTTTAATGGGCTAGATTTTGGTGATGACGCTAGCATATCCTTTGCTGACGTTGACCTGGATGGCGACTTAGATGCCTTTATTGGAAGATCAACTGGCCTTATCAGCTACTACAGCAACACAAACGGCAGCTTTGCTGCATCAAGTGGCAATCCGTTTAATGGGGTAGATGTAGGACAAAATGCAACGATCGCGTTTGCTGATATTAATGGCGATGGCGATTTAGATGCCTTCATCGGTGAATTCGATGGTAATTTCAATTACTTCGAGAACGTCAACACGGCACCTGTTGCCTCGGCTGACAGCACAACAACGAATGAGGATACCGCGATTACCTTTAGTACATTAAGCAATGATTCTGATGCGAATGTTGCCGATACGCTAAGCATCACGAAAGTGAATGGCGCTTCCATGACCGCTGGCTCTTCAATTTCTCTCACCTCTGGAGCAAAGGTGACATTGAATGCCAACAAGACCTTTACATACAGCCCGAACGGTAAGTTCGAGTATCTGGGAAGCGGAAAGTCGGCAATGGATAGCTTCACCTACTCGATTAGCGATGGCAGAGGAGGTATCAGCACTGCGACCGTCAGCTTGACGATTACTGGAGTCAACGATGCTCCTGTTACTGTTGCCGATAGCGCAACTACTGATGAAGACACCACGACTACAATCAGCGTACTGAGCAATGACTATGATATGGATGCAGATACCTTCAGCATCACTCAGGTGAATGGAGCCGCAATCTCCTCTGGTTCTACGATCACGCTCGGTTCTGGTGCAAAATTGACCATAAATAGTAATGGCACCTTTACCTACAATCCTAATGGCAAGTTCTCGTCCTTGCAGTCGGGGGCAACAGGTAGTGATAGTTTCACCTACACCATTAGCGATGGTAAAGGTGGTACCAGTACGGCAACTGTCTCTCTGTCAATCACTGGATTAACCTTTAGAGAGCGTACTGGTACAGCGAATCCCTTCACCGGGTTAGATGTTGGTGACAAAGCAACTCCTGCTTTTGCAGACATTGATAAAGATGGCGATTTAGATGCTTTTGTAGGATCATCTGATGGAACGATTCGCTACTATCGCAACACCAATGGAAGCTTCACCCAAGTTACTGGAACTGCTAATCCCTTTAATGGAATCACTTGGGGTAATAACAGCAGTATCTCTTTTGCGGATATTGATCGTGATGGTGATTTAGATGCCTTTATTAGCGGAACTAAAGGGGGGATCGGATACTACCAAAATACCAACGGTGTCTTTACTCTGAACACGAATACTACCTTGTTCCCTGGTTTAACCTCCACCACTAATGCTCCTACATTCGCAGACATTGATGGAGATGGCGATTTAGATGCATTCATCACCAATGCAAGTAGCTCGTCTAGCACAACAGGCTCGATCGCGTTCTATCGCAATACCAATGGCAGCTTTACGCAAGTTACCGGAACGGCAAACCCATTCAATGGAATGAGTATTGGTGTTAACACTCGCTATGATTTTGCAGACCTTGATAAAGATGGAGATCTAGATATGTTTGTGGGTGACGACAAAGTTGGCGCTGCCTACTACCGGAATACCAATGGTAGCTTTAGCTATGAGTCAGGTGCGAATCCCTTCGCCAATATCAGTGGCATCGGTTCAACTAGTGCAATTATCTTTGCAGATATTGATAAGGACGGGGATTCGGACGCGATCTTCGGTCAGCAGGATGGCACCTTGAAATACTTAGAAAACAAGTAATCCTGTTGGGCTGTAATGAAGCGATAGCGAATAGGGGCTGCCTCTTTCCACCAGTCCCTTTCGCTCAAAAATTATTGCCGCTTAGGCTATTGCCACCTGAATTTTCGATCGCGTTTCTCTACCCTTCCCGCTAGCGCTCTCTCATTCGAGAAACCTTCTAAGTCTCACAATTGCCTTCTAAATCTCACCGCTATATAAGTTGTGTTTCAAAGCCCCGAAGCCGGGAACCTTAAAGGCGGAGGAATAAAAAATAGCAATGCAAGAAACTCAGTACATATTCTGTTCTGAAAAATGCTGAGCCAAACACTAGCGTTCCTGCTTTAATAGCACCAAGCCCCAAGACACATTTTTTACCCGTGAGGAAGTATGAGTATCAGTGTGAATGAAACCGCCCCGATCGTGCCAAAAGTACGATTAACGCATAAGACAATTCTGCAAGAGCCGAAGCGCAAGGAAACGTGGAAAGTTCAAGCGATCACAATGCTTCGGAGTGCCGCTTTGCCGATCGCGGGTGCCGCAGTCATGAATATTGCTTTTTTACAGACTGCAATGGCATTGTCCTATAACTCTACTGGAACACCATTTACTAATACGGGATTGGGGCTTCCAACGGGAATAGCAGTCGATAGCAGTGGCAATGTCTTTGTCTCGAATTTCGATACCGCTACTATATCAAAATATACTAGCAACGGCACTCCATCAGCGACATTTGGATCAGGTGCAAGCTTCGCTGGTATCGCGATCTCCAACGATGGAAGCGTCTTGGTTACGGACACAACCAACAATAAGGTACTGAAATATAGTAGCGATGGTACTACGTCAGCAGTGTTTACCTCATTGGACTTGGCTAATCCCTTTGGTATTGCGGTGGATAGCAGTGGAAATGTTTTTGTCACGAATACTAGCGATGTTACAAAAGATGTAAGGAAGTACAGTAGCAATGGTACCTCGCTTGGAATATTTGCTAATACAACATCGGGCTTGAGTAGCCCATTTGGCATTGCGGTTGACAGCAGCGGCAATGTTTTTATCGGCGATATTGATACCAGCAAAGTACTAAAATATAGCAATACAGGTACCCTATTACAAGCGCTTACGGTGGGTTTGCTCCCAAATAGTATCGCGATCGATAGCAGTGGTGATATTTTGGTGGCAGATAGCGCTGGCGACGTTGTAGTTCGTTATGACAGCACTGGTGTCGAGCGTCAGAGACTTAGTGGACTCACTGCTCCCTCTGCACTGGCAATCGATCGTAGTAACAATCTTTTGGTTGCAAGTTTTAATGAAAACACCCCTGTTATCACCCGTTTCGCTGGATCTTTAGAACCGATTACTCCTGTACCGTTTGGTTTTTCGCCGCTTTGGGCGCTGTTGCCAGCTAGTATTCGCTGCATCATCAAGCGATTGCAAAAGCGAAAGTAACCTGAGATAGCTACAAGACAGTTGCCTCCTAACTGAGAGGGCCTATTTAGCTTTTTATTCAAACACGAGCGTATCTACACAACGGGTCAAGGCAAATTAGAACAGACCTCTTGCGTGAATCAGTGAGAGGGTAGTAGAAGTAGGTCAAGGAGGACAAACTGATGACCTATGAACAGCTAAAACATCTAAAGCCAAGTGCGTTCAAGCGCCGATGCAGCGTATCTCCTGAAACGTTTACTCAGATGGTTGAAGTGTTGCGTCCCGACCTTGACCGGCGGAGAAAACGCGGGGGACAAGCAAAACTGAGCGTCGAAGACCAACTTCTGGTGGTGCTGGAGTATTGGCGCGAATACCGAACACAGTTTCATGTTGGCAGTAGCTGGGGGTTAAGCGAGTCGGCAGCCTGCCGATTGATTCGACGGGTTGAATCGTTACTGATGGCATGTCGATTCCTCTATCTTTTTCGGTTCAGTTGTCGCGCTTGGCTTTGGTGTTGCTGATTGACTCACTTTAGGCGGAGCCGATGGCTTAGATTGCGGCATTGCAGGTGAGTTTGCCAAAGCGATCGGCACTGCAAACCCCAGGACAGAAAGTTTTAGAAGAAGTGAGTACTTCGTGGGGCAGTGCCAACAAGTATTTTTAGCCGTATTTTTCACAGACAAACTTAGCGATGGCGAAGAATTTTGTGACAATTCTATCCCTGCTTCAGCCTGCCAATTCCCATAAACGAAATCCTATTTTCTGATTTGTACTTGCTGGTGTTTAAGCGATCGTGACTCTTGCTAAATCTCAAATGACAAGGAAATATCAAGTCTTTCAGGATATTAGAAAATGCGTCTCTATTAGTATCAGAAATGGGGAAAACCAGAACAGGTAAAGAGTAAAAAAGCGACATCCAATTTGCGAAACGATCTTCTGATTTGAGAGCGGTGGGTCAGAAATTTTTAAGGAAGCGATCGCTACAGCAAAAACAATTCTAAAAACGACACTTAATTTGCGAAGGATTTTTTGAGTAAGAAGCGACACCCAATTTGCAAAGTTAACTCTGCGACACTCAATTTGCGAAGGATTTCAAACGTCGTTTTCCTACTAAAAATCCTAAAAGTCCTAAAAGTCCTATCAGATAAGCACTCTATCTCACTGTTTTACGCGGCATTAATTTGCGAAGTGCGACATTTAATGTGCGAACGTACAAAAATCAACCATTTCACGCTCCCGATAAGGCTCATAGACCTTACTGGGAGCAGTTTTTTAGAAACCTCCAAAAAACTAGGTGTAATCTTTGGGCGAGTTCGGGATTCAGGTTGAGATCAGAAAAGTCATAAAAATTTGGTACTAGCGCCTTAACAACCTCCTATGAAGCTCTTATTGGGAATTGGGTGACTTGTGAAAGACTTATCCAGAAACGACAAAAGCCAGTCAATGACTGGCTTCTCATCAATCGGAGCGGCGGGACGTGATTCATTGAAGACTTAATTCTAGTACGGGGAAAATCCGTGTCTTGCCCTCGCATATGGCATGAAATATAAGTTTGCCAACTGGTCTAAAAATTCCGTAAACGATCGCTACAAAGTGAAAGGTGAATTGTCGTCGAAATTAAGTCTATTTTTAACGGATTTTATTATGGATACCTGAAATGGAACAGTATAAGCCCTCAGATACAGACGGTTACTCCGCTTCTCACCGAATTGTGATTGCTGGAGGTGGGTTTGGGGGTTTATATGCTGCTAAAGCCTTGGGACGTTTTAAACACATTGAAATTACATTAGTCAATAAGCGTAATTTTCATCTTTTTCAACCATTACTCTATCAGGCGAATTAGATCACTATGCGTTGAAACATGATTTTCGCAACATTGATACGAGAGAAACTCAGATTTTATTATTAGAAGGGCTAGATCGTGTCTTACCGCCTTATCCTCCTGAGCTTTCAACTGCTGCTGCAAAATCTCTCGAAAATTTAGGCGTTACAGTACAAACACAGTCCTTTGTGACAGGAATTACGGAGGATACGGTTATGGTTCGCCGCGGAAAACAAGCTGAGACAATTCAGGCCAAAACGGTGCTTTGGGCAGCAGGCGTTCGCGCTTCAGGAATGGGGAAAGTACTGGCTGAGCGGACAGGTGCAACGCTCGATCGTGTAGGGCGAGTGATCGTCAATCCTGACTTAAGCGTGCCAGGACAACCAAACATTTTTGTTGTTGGAGATCTTGCTCATTACAAGCACCAAGGTGATCAACCTTTGCCAGGAGTTGCTCCCGTTGCCATGCAGGAAGGCGCTTATATCGCTAAATTAATTCGATATCGTCTGCAAAGACGAGAATTGCCGTCCTTCCACTATTCAGATGTCGGAAGTTTAGCGGTGATTGGACAGAATGCCGCTGTGGTTAACCTGGGCTGGTTAAAGCTTTCTGGGTTTCTGGCTTGGCTAATTTGGGTGTTTGCCCATATTTACTACTTGATTGAGTTTGATAACAAGCTGATTGTGATGATCCAGTGGTCCTGGAATTACTTCAGCCGCAAAGGAGGTTCTCGCCTGATCACACAGGAGGAAGATCCGTTAAACCATTCAGAACTGGGAGGGAAGCTTGGCTGACGTAGTAATAGGTCTAGATCTGGGGACAGGAGGGGTGCGAGCGATCGCGGTTGATCTGCATGGGCAACTTATTGCTCAGACAACAAAAAGTTATCCCCTGTTCACGCCACAACCTGGTTGGACGGAGCAAAATCCGGCAGATTGGGTAGAAGCTAGTTTGGAGGCTTTATCAGACATCGCTCAACAGCTTGGTGAAAACCGTGCGATCGCCCTGGGCTTGTCGGGACAAATGCACGGTATGGTTCCACTTGATGCAGAAGGTCAGGTGATCAGACCCGCAATTTTATGGAATGACCAACGGACTGGAAAGGCGGTGGGAGAGATCGAAGCTGCAATTTCTCGCCAAGAACTGATTCAACGAACTGGCAATCCTGCGATCACAGGATTTCAGCTTCCAAAGCTCATCTGGTTGCGAACGCAAGAGCCACAAGCCTATGCCCAAGTTCGGCAAATCTTGCTGCCCAAGGATTATTTGGGCTATGTATTGACTGGAGCAGCCGCTACAGAACCCTCCGATGCTTCAGGAACAGGCTGTTTGAACTTAGCGAATCGACAGTGGGACATCGATATTCTGAATGCGCTTGAGATTAATTCAGCATGGTTTCCACCTGTAGTGGAGTCCACCGCAATCGCTGGACGCTTGAAACCAGCGATCGCAACACGCGTGGGGCTACCAGACGGATTACCAATCGTTGCTGGAGGAGGTGATAATGCAGCCACCGCAATTGGGTTGGGAATTTCAGCCAGTAATCTGAATCGAGGTAGTCTGAGTATCGGTACGTCGGGCGTGATTTTTGCTCCTCTGGAGCGTCCCATCCCTGATCCAGAGGGGCGAGTGCATTTGTTTTGTCATGCTGATGGCGGCTATCACTTGTTGGGTGTGACGCTAGCGGCAGGTGGCTCGTTGCGCTGGTATCGAGACACGATCGCTCCCCAGATTGCCTTCGCGGATCTGATGCAGTTGGCGGAAAGTTCACAGCCTGGTGCTCGTGGTGTTTTATTTCTGCCTCACCTTGCGGGAGAACGCAGCCCTCATCTTGATTCAGAAACTCGCGGAGCCTGGGTAAATCTAGCCTTAGCACATTCGCAAGCTGATCTGATCCGGGCTGTACTGGAAGGTGTGGCATTCAGTCTAAGAGAAGCCTTAGATGTGATTCACGAAATAACTCCCATGCAGCAACTCTTGGCAACGGGAGGAGGGGCACGATCGAGCGTTTGGTTGAAGATCCTGGCAGATGTGTTGCAAACAGAATTGATTGCGCCCAAGGCTGAAGAAGGTGCTGCTTATGGAGCCGCAATTCTAGCAATGGTAGGAGTTGGGGCATATTCCAATTTAGAAGCTGCATTCAAGATCCTGCCCCAGGCTGAAGACGTTGTACAGCCCCAGAAAAATCTAATGTATGAGCCTGTGTTTCAAAAATATAAACAATTATATGAAGCCCTGAAAGCAGTGCGTTGAACAATCCGCTGCAATCAACAGCAATTCACATTATTGATGTAGCAGTAACAAATCAGGCATTTGAAAAAGTGATTGATAAACGAGTGCTGCACCCCGATCGCGGGCAAATCCTCGGAACATGGATGAATAGCTATCAATCTCCAGCCTTGGGGTTTATCAAGGACGACTGTATGAGGTTTCAATTCACTCAGTCGTTTTTGATAAATTGGCGTTGCTGAATGCAAGTATGGTTTGCCCTCATCCCCAACCCTTCTCCCTAAGGAGAAGGGAGCTAGAAACCTCTTGTTCCCTCTCCCTGGGGAGAGGGCTAGGGTGAGGGCGAATCCGAGATTCATACTCAAATTCAGCAATGCCGATAAATTCTTGGTTTATGCTCTATTGCACTTACACTTTGGCAAGAATTGCTTCAGCAACCGCTTTGTCAGTGACCAACCCTGTAATGAGCTTGCCACGCATAGCGGCTAGAATGGCTTCTGCCTTTTTTTCACTACCTGCTACACCAATAACCAGGCGCTGAGCTGGTTGCTGCAAGGGAACGCTAGCTACTCGACTATTGATTCCTTCTTGTAATAAAACTCCGTCGCGATTATATGCCCAGCCTGCAATCTCTCCAACTGCTCCCAGCTCAATCAATTTAGCAACTTCTTCATCGTTAATAAAGCCGTCTTGATGGAGCGGGGCATTCCAGGCAAGATGGCTAATCCCAACAAATGTTGCTTTAGCTTGCTCTGCTAAGGTCTTTACGGTAATAAACGATCGCTGTGTCTGTAGTAGCTGCCGTTCTTCAATGCTGGTCGCAACAACCGGAGTGGGGACAGGATAAGCTTGAGAACCAACGCGATCGGAGAGGTGCATCACAACTTCATGACGACCCGCACGCCCATAGTGAGACAGGTTGCCGATAATGGAGATAATTTTATGCTGAGGTTGATTCATTGCTGGAATCTGTTCCACCATTGCTCGCAATGTTCTTCCAGAAGAAAATGCCAGAATGGTTGGGGCTTTTGCAAGCAAATAACTCTCTAGGTAATTAGCAGCACATACCCCAATCCCATTAAACCGATCGACATTGCGATCATCACTGGGAACTACTTCACATAAGGACAATTGAAATTTTTCCCGTAATGATTCAGCTAGCTCTATACATTCTCTTAAAGGATGATCAAGGCGAAACTTGATCAGTTTTTCGCTAACAGCCAATGCCACTAGGCGTTGAGCTGCCTGACGGGAGACATTGAGTTTATTGGCAACCTCTTCCTGAGTATTGCCACCAATGTAATAGAGCCAAGCTGCATGAGCCGCGAGATCCAGTTTACGATCGCGCCGCTCAAGAAAAGTTTCTTCCATATCTCATCATCTGGGAAAACGCATCTGTCTAAAGAGAGCTTTGAGCATATGCCCAAAATTACTATATTTGCTCAAAGTTCTCTGTAAACTCTATTACATTATCCTCAATAAAATCTACAGAGCAGGTAATTTTTGAGAAGTAAGACGTTCACGATCGACAGTAACGACTCAAAACCCCGAAGTCGCTATTGACCTCCCGTAATGTCCAGGTTAAATCCTGTAATGTAACTTGCTTCATCACTCATGAGAAAAGCAACTCCGTTGGCAACCTCTTCTAAACTGCCCAGACGGCGCATTGGCACTGAATCAATCATTTGTTGTTCTACAACTTTAGGGTCTGCATCAAAATACTGAGAACCTACTGCTGCCTGCAATTCAGTTTGCCGTGTCCACATTACACCTGGTCCAATCAGTGAAGGTGAGAGAGAATTCACTCGAATTCCGTAAGGTGCTAAATCCTTTGCAGCAGTTTGAGTCATGCCAATCACTGCAAACTTGGAAGCTGCATATGCCAGCATATTCGGAGGTCCATCAACTCCTGCATGGCTCGCCATGTTGACGATAGCTCTGCTACACGGGTACGTGCCCGCGCCGCCGCCTGAATCGCGGAGCTGCTGAGCGGCAGCTTTTAGAACGTGAAAAACGCCAACGACATTGATATCAATCACCTTTTGAAAATCATCCTCTGGATAGTCCTCAGTTTTGGCAAATGCTCCTTGGTAGCCAGCATTATTGAAGACGTAGTCAATCTGTCCAACCTGCGCTACAGCACCAGAAAATGCTTTTGCCACGCTGTCTGCAAGCGTCACATCACAGTGAAATGCAACAAGGGGGACATTGTACTCCTTTAAGTCCTGCACTACCTCTGCCATTTTGGTTTCATTTAAATCCAGCAGAACTACTCCAGCACCATTAGCTGCAAAGCGTTGTGCCGTTGCTTTTCCAATATCTCCAGCACCCCCTGTAATTAAGATAGTTTTTCCCTCAAACGAATAAGTTGCGCTTGCCGTCACGGTTTTATCTCCTTGTTAATCAAGAATTGTTTCAAATATCAATGAACGATTTAGTTTTAGAACTGAGGTCAGTATGATTTCTATTATTGAGCTTTTGCCCAAAAGCAGAGCATAAAATCAATATTACTTGCTCGATCTTTAATATAAGGAGCTAGCGATGCGCACACCTCGCTTCGCCAAAATCATCGTTGTGTTCCTGATTGGCATGATGTTGACGCAACTGTTGCATGCTTGTTCATCAGGTTCGCGAGCGGCAGAAAAAACAAGACTCACGATCGCCACAGTCAATAATGGCGACATGGTGATCATGCAGGAGCTTTCCAGTCACTTTGAGAAAGCTAACCCCGATATTCAACTGAGATGGGTAGTGTTGGAAGAAAATGTATTGCGCCAGCGGGTCACGACTGATGTTGCGAGCCAAGGTGGGCAATTTGATGTTTTGACGATCGGTTCTTATGAGACACCGATCTGGGCAAGACGCGATTGGCTAAGATCCTTAAATCTGCCTGCTAGCTATGATGTAAACGACCTGTTGAAACCCATTCGAGAAGGGCTTTCCAATGACGGCAAACTCTATGCTGTGCCGTTCTATGGCGAAAGTTCGATGCTTTATTACCGCAAGGATTTATTTCAAAAAGCAGGAATTACAGTTCCTGAACAGCCCACCTATCCTCAAATTAAAGAGTGGGCAAGTAAAGTTCATGATCCCAAAAATGGGGTTTATGGCGTGTGCTTACGGGGTAAACCGGGTTGGGGTGAAAATATGGGATTCATTTCAACGCTCGTGAATACCTATGGTGGTCAATGGTTTGACATGAAATGGAATCCGACGATTAATACACCCGCTTGGAAAGAAGCGATCAACTACTATGTGGATCTGATGCAGAACTATGGTCCCCCTGGCGCAAGTTCTAATGGATTCAATGAAAATTTAGCCTTGTTCTCAACGGGCAAGTGCGGAATGTGGGTTGATGCAACCGTTGCGGCGGGACTACTCTCGAACCCGAAAGAGTCCAAGGTATATGACAAGCTGGGTTTTGCTCGTGCGCCGATCGAGAAATACCCTAATGGTTCAAACTGGCTCTGGGCATGGGCTTTAGCAGTTCCTAAAACCTCGAAATCACCAGAAGCAGCAGAACGATTTATTGCTTGGGCCACCTCGAAGGAGTATATCCAGCTGGTCGCTGACCAAAATGGTTGGGTTGCTGTACCACCGGGTACTCGCACTTCCACCTATCAGAATCCTAACTATCAAAAAGCCGCTCCTTTTGCCTCGATCGTGCTGCGTTCTATCCAATCTGCTGATGTTACCCGTCCGGCTGCTCAACCAACGCCCTATAAAGGCATTCAGTATGTGGATATTCCAGAATTTCAGGCGATTGGATCATCGACTGGGCAGACGATCGCGGCTGCGCTGACCCGTAGTACCTCTGTCGATCAAGCGTTGCAACAATCCCAAAGCACAACGGAACGCTTCATGAGACATACAGGCTACATCCAGTAGGAACAGATTTAACAGCAGCTTTCAAGATTACTCAAGATTACTAATGGCGAAAAATCTGTTCTTACTTTCTGACCAACGTGGTTCAAAAACAATTAATTTGCGGTCTTTAAAGCTATGTCTTCAATAGTTGTAGAACGTCACCCCGAAACACAACCCCCTAGACAGCGAACTCATCGTCAGGCATCAACCTTACCGCTAATTGCGCCTTCCGTCATTGCTCTGCTGCTCTGGATGATTGTGCCGCTGGTGATGACCATCTGGTTTTCTTTCCAGCGATATAACTTATTAAATCCCGATGCACAGAAATTCATTGGAATTGAGAATTTCACCTTTATCCTAAGTGATGCGGGCTTCTGGATTTCGATTGGAACTACGATCGTTCTCGTCGTTGCAGTTTTGGCGATTACGATCGGTCTCGGTACATTACTCGCCGTCCTGTTTGACCAAGACTTTCCCGGTCAGGGAATTGCGCGGGTACTTGCTATCTCTCCCTTCTTTGTCATGCCCACAGTCAGTGCATTGGTTTGGAAGAATATGCTAATGCACCCAGTCAATGGGCTGTTTGCTCAGATTACAAGAGGGTTGGGCTTAGGCGCGATCGATTGGTTCGCTAACTTTCCATTGCTAGCAATCATCATCATTGTGTCGTGGGAGTGGTTACCCTTTGCATTGTTGATCTTATTGACAGCGATTCAGTCACTTGATCACGAACAGCTAGAAGCGGCTCGAATGGATGGTGCAAATGCGATCGCTCTGTTTCGGTTTGTAATGTTACCACACCTCAGTCGTGCGATCGCCGTAGTGGCAATGATTGAGACGATCTTCTTCCTCACCATCTTTGCGGAAATTTTCGTAACGACTGGAGGTGGTCCTGGTTTAGCAACAACTAACTTAGCTTATTACATCTTCCTGAAAGCACTCCTGGAATTTGATGTGGGCGGTGCTTCAGCGGGTGGCTTGATTGCCGTAATTCTGGCAAACATCGTCGCAATCTTCTTGTTGCGGAGTGTGGCTCGTAATTTGGATACTTAATTGGGGCACTTAAAATGGCACGTAAAAATTCTCGTAAATGGCTGTGGGCAGTGCTTGGCTGGTTAGCTGCTTTACTCCTGTTTTTCCCAATCCTCTGGATGTTCATCACGAGCTTCAAAACAGAAGTTGCTGCGGTTGCCACACCGCCTCAATTATTCTTCCAGCCAACATTGGAAAACTATGCAACGATTCAGGATCGAGCGAATTATGCCAATTATGCGTTTAATAGCATAGCAGTTTCCCTCGGTTCAACAATCCTTGCACTGCTGCTTGCTATCCCTGCTGCCTATGCGATGGCATTCTTCCCAACCAAGCGCACCAAGACAACCTTAACCTGGATGTTGTCCACCAAAATGCTACCGTCTGTTGGTGTCCTGGTTCCCATCTACATCCTGTGCCGAAATGCTGGACTGCTAGACACTCGCCTTGCCTTAATTATTATCTACACATTGAGCAATTTACCGATCGTGGTTTGGATGATCTATAGCTTCTTCAAGGATGTCCCAAAAGAGATTCTAGAAGCCGATCGCATGGATGGCGCAAGCACCCAACAAGAGCTTCGTCATGTATTGCTCCCATTAGCATTACCGGGAATTGCTTCTACTGCACTGCTGTCCATTATTCTGTCCTGGAACGAAGCCTTCTGGAGTTTGAATCTAACCACATCTGATGCAGCTCCACTCACTGCATTTATTGCCTCATTCTCCAGCCCGCAGGGATTGTTCTGGGCAAAACTTTCTGCTGCATCAACATTAGCGATCGCACCCATTCTCATCTTTGGTTGGTTGAGCCAACGACAGTTAGTTCGAGGTCTCACCTTTGGTGCCGTCAAATAGCATCTGCTTGTTTGTAATCATTGATAGGAGCAGTTCATGTCTACAGTTACTTTAAGAAATATCCATAAACGGTACACCGATACTGAAGTCATCAAGGGCGTTGATCTAGACATTCACGATCGTGAGTTTGTTGTGTTCGTCGGTCCCTCTGGCTGCGGAAAATCAACGTTACTTCGGATGATTGCGGGATTGGAAGAAATCTCCTCTGGCGATCTGTTCATCGATGAACAACGAGTGAATGATGTGCCGCCGGACAAGCGCGGATTGGCAATGGTGTTCCAGACCTATGCGCTCTATCCCCACATGACAGTGGCAGAAAATATGGCATTCAGTCTACGGCTCTCTGGTATGCCAAAAGCGCGACGACTGGAACGGGCGCGAGATGTTGCTCGTATCCTTCAATTAGAACCCCTCTTGAACCGGAAACCGAAAGAGCTATCGGGTGGTCAACGTCAACGGGTAGCGATCGGTCGGGCACTCGTTCGGAATCCGAAGGTGTTTTTGTTTGATGAACCCTTGTCAAACTTAGATGCAGCTTTGCGAGTGCAGATGCGGCTGGAGCTATCGAGCTTACACGATAGCTTGCAATCTACAATGATTTATGTCACGCACGATCAGGTAGAAGCGATGACGCTTGCCGATAAGATTGTTGTATTGCAGGGCGGCATTGTGGAACAGGTAGGGTCGCCACTGGAACTCTATCATCATCCCCGGAATCTATTCGTGGCTGGATTTATTGGTTCACCTAAAATGAACTTTCTCCCAGTTACAGTATCAGCCGTCAATGATTCCGGTACAACAGTTCAACTTCCAGGCGGTACTCGCGTCACAATTCCAGTTAGACCTGGAAGCCTCTCCACTGGAGATAGCGCAACCTTAGGAATTCGACCAGAGCATTTAGGACTGGATCACAACAATCCAACCTTAACAGGTGAGGTACTTGTGGTAGAACAACTGGGTGGAGAAACATTTCTCTATGTCAGGATTGCTGGCGGTGACACATTGGTTGTGCAAACTGATGGTGACAATCCTAGTCGTACACACGATCGCGCATTTATCCAGGTGAATGGCGAACTTTGCCATCTGTTCAATCAAAACGGTGAGGCTGTTCCCAAGGCTCGTCGTCACCATTTAACACTGGATGACTCCCATGAACCACAATATCAAAACAGAATCAGCCATCAAGCTGAATGAAGCATCTCTTGATCGTTTAACGAGTGATGTTCGCATTCCCCAATATGATCGTCATCAAATCACAAATGGAATTATCCACATTGGTGTAGGCGGATTTCATCGAACCCATCAAGCGCTCTATCTTGACGATTACTTTCACCAGCATCCCAACAGTGATTGGGGCATTTGTGGAGTTGGCTTGCTGGATTTCGATCATCGGATGCGAGATGCTTTGAAGTCACAAGATTGCTTATACACCTTAGTAGAGCGATCGCCCGAAAGCGATAATGCTAGGGTCATTGGTTCTATTACACAGTACCTATTCGCACCAGAGAATCGGCAAGCTGTGATTGATGCATTAGCCCATCCCCAATGCCGTATTGTGACACTCACGATTACAGAAGGAGGCTACTACTATATCGAGGGCAGCGGTGATTTTGATGTCAATCACCCAACGATTCAGCATGATTTACAACATCCAGATGAACCCATTGGTGTATATGGCTTTTTGATTGCTGCATTAGATCAGCGTCGTAAACAGGGATTAGCGCCCTTTACTGTCCTGTCTTGTGATAACTTGCAGGGGAACGGCAATATTGTCAAAAAAATGCTAACGACTTTCGCAGAAATGCGCGATCCAGAGTTAGGTCGTTGGATTGCTGACCATGTTGCCTTTCCAAACTGTATGGTCGATCGCATTACTCCCGCTACCACTCCATCGGATATCGAAATGGTTCGGCACCAGTTTGGCATTGAGGATGCTTTTCCAGCCGTTGCCGAACCTTTTCTTCAGTGGGTGATCGAAGATAACTTCTGTTCAGGTAGACCAGAACTCGAAGTGGTGGGCGTTCAATTTACGAATAATGTTCATCCTTACGAGATGATGAAAATCCGCCTGCTCAACGCTAGCCATCTGCTCATTGGCTACCTAGGCACACTGATGGGCTACTCCTATGTCCATGAAACGATGGCAGATCGGTTAATTCGACAAGCAGTTGAACAGTTGATGGAGGAAGTGACGTCCACCCTTCAGCCTGTTCCTGGAATTGATTTGGACAACTATAAAAAGACGTTGATTGAGCGATTTGCAAATCCCAAAATCCGAGATCAGCTTCCACGCTTGTGTCTCAATAGTTCAGCTAAGTTACCTAAGTGGGTGCTCAGTTCACTGCGGGAGAAACTACAGCAGGGTGGATCAATTGACTATTTAAGTTTGACGATCGCTGCTTGGTTCCGCTATTTAAATAGGCAGGATGACCAGAAGAAGCCAATTTCAATTGATGATCCAATGGCAGATGCTCTAACTCAACGTGCCCAAGCAGGCGGTTCCAACCCCAGTAGCCTCCTCAGGTTATCTGAACTTTTTGGCGATCTCCCACAGTCTTTGCGTTTCGTTGAGACAGTCACGAATCATCTCCGCAATCTATATGACGTCGGAGCAAAAGAAACCTTAATAGGGCTGCTTCAAGTTCATATTATGAGGTGAAATGTATTTAGAGGTCATTGGATAGTATCGGAGTGCAACCAGCTGAACAGGCTCAGGACCAGAAGGCATGATGTAACTCAATTGCACCAAGTTTTGTTGCACTAGTACGATCGCTCGATGCCAAATACATTAGTGAGGTTCTATGACGCTCTTATTGAGCACTGGGTGATCCCTGAAAGCCTTACCCAGAAACGACAAAACCCCCTGCTAGAGGAGGTTCTGTCAATCGGAGCGGCGGGATTTGAACTCACAACCCCTACTACCGCAAAGTAGAAAAAATATTGTAAAAACTGCTTATTCACAGCACTTTTTGTCTTCCACTCAGACTGGTATACCAAAAAATATTCCAATCTCTATAAGAACACTATAGGAATTGGAATATTTTTTGTACCAGTCTGACTTGTTTGAATTCAAACATTTGAGACCACACTCAATCTGGGAACGCTAAACTCGTCTCTTATTCCCAATGGCGATGGAAGAAATCGATTTTTTAATGAACTCTGAACCCGCGATCGCGCCGATGCTGATCGGAGCAGGGCTGTATTCTGGCGTTAATGCTTTGGCTAGTGGCTTGGGGATTTGTAGCTGAGTGGTGGGATTTGATGTATCCTGAACTGTCCATCCAGAACCGAAGCTATTTTGTGCAGCAACCCTCCTCGCCGCCGCCTAAACCAGTTCCTCTTTCTCAGTCTCGAACGAAATTAACCCGCTTGAACAATAAGATTGAATCACCCAGCGCTGTTCGATTGCGCTGGATGCATGGGGCGGGAAAAAGGCTGTTTGGTCTACTCTGGAGGACTTTCTTTAAGTCCTCAGATTGCTCTGCGCTTCCGACTCATATTGCAGGGGATGTGCCTTTTCACCTGTTGCAGCAAGGACAAATTCAAGCTTGGAACAGATGGATGAGCCAACGCAACTTCCCCCAGCTGAGCAACACTATCGACCTCAGCGGTACCGATCTCAGCAGAGCTAATCTCCGGGGTGCCTACCTCTTCAATGCCAACCTCAGCGGTGCCGACCTCAGCAGGGCTAATCTCCAGGGTGCTTACCTCTTCAATACTAACTTCAGCGGCGCCGACCTCAGCGAAGCTAATCTCCGGGGTGCCGATCTCAGCGAAGCCAATCTCAGCGAAGCCAATCTCAGCAGGGCTAACCTCAGCGGTGCCGATCTCAACGGCGCGAATCTCAAGGGTGCTGGTCTCGATGGTGTAATCGTAGAGAGCACTTTTTGGTGAAGAAAAAATTCTTTACGGCTCTGAATGCAGTGGTTTTAGAGAACGCGATCGGTGTCGTTAATTTCGCGATCATATTTTCTAACCGCTTAAGTCGAGACTTGAAGCTATGCGAGATTAAACGCCCTCCAGAAGGATAGGGTTCCTTCCTCACCTTCAAGCTTTTAAGATGCATTTACCCTGTACTAACCCCACGTTCATTTGACGAGCTACCGGAGAGAACTTAAAAACATCTACGTCTTAAGGCTCAAATATAAAAAAAAGTCTATGCAAAACAAGATTTCAGAGCAGTTGCTGAGCTAAACTACAACCGGATAAGCAAATATACTCCCTATACTGCCTCTGTAAATTCTGGCTCGCCAGACAGAGAGGCGATGGGTTTACTAATTTCTTGTGCTTGTTTTTAAATTCAACCGTTATTTATGCGAACCAGTCAGCAAATTACGACAGAAATTGAGCAAAAGTTCGGGTTCTTCCCCCCTTTTTTCTCTCCTGCCTTACAGACTCCTCAAGTATTAGAAAATTTATGGCAACAAACCTGTTCTGCCTACGTTGACAATCCCCTTCCCGCCCTCTTCAAGGAGAAATTGTCTGCCTATCTATCGCGTTTCTGTCCAGTTCCATACTGCTTGGTGTGCCACACCTGCTCACTCCGGGAGTTGGGAATGCAAGCGCAGGAAATATTAATGCTGCTTGAGACGGCTCCCCCAACTGCCCAAGCTGTAGATGAGCATCTTCGGCTCCTGACTGCTCAAAACGAGTTATTGAGAGTGTTATCCCAGCTTAATGCAGTTCTCGAAGCAAGTCTTCTGGATTGTGCCATCTTTATTGCCTTGCATACAGATGAGGCTGACAGCTGTCGGCAGGCGTTGCGGTGTGTTTTAGGGAGCGAGAACTACCAATATCTAGTCACCTTTATTGCTTATGTCAAAACCTGCCATGAGTGGATGGAGGCGCACTCAGAAGTATCATACGCGACGGATAAGCGAGCTCAAGATCATCTTAATGGCTTAATTTCTGAAGAGCCTCAGATCGCACACTTTTTCGAGACGTATTGGGACAGAGCTAAACAAGAACGACTCGAGTGGTT
Source organism: Cyanobacteria bacterium FACHB-DQ100 (assembly GCA_014695195.1). NCBI lineage: Bacteria > Bacillati > Cyanobacteriota > Cyanobacteria bacterium FACHB-DQ100. The sequence continues at coordinate 94,648 of JACJNW010000025.1, forward strand.
GAAGAAGCAGTCAACTGTAGGATTGCAAGCAGATGAGTTGCCTCAGTCGCCCTTTGCCCAAGCGTTTCACTTTGCTTCGGAGGGCATTTTGCTCAGCGATCCCAATCAGCCTGATAATCCTATCATCTACGCAAATCCTGCCTTCTCAAAGCTGACAGGGTATGAACTCGAGGAGATTAGAGGTTCCAATTGTCGATTTTTACAGGGTTCAGACACTGATCCAGAAGTTGTCGCGCAAATTCGTGAGGCGATTGTACAACAACGGGAAATTCAAGCCACGCTTTTGAATTATCGTAAAGATGGTCAGCCCTTTTGGAATGAGCTCAAACTTGCTCCTGTGCGCGCAGATACAGGTCAGCTGCTCTATTTCGTTGGGATTCAAACCGATGTCACCGAGCGAAAAGAGAGTGACGCACAACTGCAAGCAAAAGCCACCCTTCTGGATCAGTCACAGAATGCCATTCTTCTGCTGAGCTTAGACCATCGGATTCTGTTTTGGAATAGCAGTGCAACTCGATTATTCGGTTGGACGGCTGATGAAGCAGTAGGATGTTGCTTTGACAACCTAATTTTTGAAGGGGTTTCTCCGCAACTTCACCAAGCTCAATCCCTGGTTCTTGAACAGGGAGCGTGGCAGGGTGAGCTTCAGCATCGCGCAAAAGATGGTCGAAAAGTCATTGTTGACAGCTATTGGACATTAATCCGTGTTTCAGTAGGACAGCCTCAATCTATTCTCGTCAGTAGCACCAATATTACTGAGAGAAAGCAGACCGAAGCGCTACATCAACGCATCCAACGGTTTGAAAGCATTAGCACGGTAACGAGTGGGATGGCGCATCATCTCAACAATGCGTTGACGCCTGTTCTAATGTCAATCCAACTATTGGCGAACAAACTGACCGATGAACAGAGTAAAAGACTTTTGGCAATTCTGGAACAAAACACAAAGCGTAGTGCTGATGTTATCCAGCAAGTCTTGTCCTTTGTAGGAGGGCTGAAGGGCAATAGAAGTCCCCTAGCCGTGGCGTTCTGGCTATTGGAAATAACAGAGAGCCTTGAGCAAAACTTTCCAGGCAATATCCGAGTTCAAACAGATGTTGCAGTTGACCTTTGGACCATTGCTGGAGACCCATCGCAACTCCATCAAATGCTGCTGAATCTTTGCCAAAATGCATGTGATGCGATGCCAGACGGTGGCATTTTACGCATCTCTGCAGAAAACACATGGGTTGATGCAAATCTAGCGCGCACAAGTATAGATGCGTCAACCGGTGCCTATGTGGTGCTAACTGTCTCTGATACTGGAATTGGCATACCGCCTGAGAACTTGAATCGGATCTTTGAACCCTTCTTCACAACCAAAGCGTTTGGGAAGGGGACAGGGCTCGGGCTATCCCTAGTGGTAGGAATTGTCAAAGGGCATGGAGGGTTCATCACCGTAGAAAGTGAACCCCACAAAGGTGCTCAATTCAAAATCTACTTACCTGCTCTGGAATCACAACTACGGGTGCTTGCGAACTTTTGGTGATTTGGGCTCGGAAAGGCTATTCAGCCGTTGACTTTGGGCTCTTGCAGGCAGGAGCCCAAACAGCTTGACGTGCGATCGGGCTTCTTGTAGATCACCAAATTTGAGTTGATTCTGAAATGGTGGTGATCAAACCCCCTCTAAAATGGCTGAAATGCTGATTAACTAAGGTTTCGTTGTGGTGTTCAAACGATAGCGATCGCCCCCCAAATGCACTGCACCTGTTTTCCTTGAGAGCCAATGCTCCGCATTCCATCCGTGAACAGAACTCCTCCAGTTGTGCGGAATGTTGAAGCGATCACACAGTTCCGCCTCTGTCAGAATCTCGCTCTTAGCGATCGATTGGACTGCTGTTTTATTTGCACCTGCGACACGAGCAAAAAGATCGGAAACAATTCGCTCCAATTCCCTAACTCGATCGGCAAGGTTCGGTGATGGAGTATCGCCCAAATATTGCGCAATCGTATCCCCCAAATAATTCTCATCATCGTGAGCGGTATAGTCCCCCTCAGCTATGCGATCGCTCGGGTGACTGACGAGTTTTGACTATGGCAGGCAGGCGGAAAATGGTGCGTTCAGATTTCGCCAAGCGGTGAAGAAAAAGTTCTCTACGGTTCTGAATGTAGTGGATTTAGATAGCGCGATCGATGCTCGTTAATTTGTGTGAGCGACCTATTAATAACTCTGACCCCGCGATCGCGCCTATGACGACTGGTTGATACTTGGGTTAGTAGCTTGGGGATTTCTGGCAGAGCGGCGGGATTGATGAGCGGTTACGGCGCGATCGTTCCTTAGATGTGGGAATTCTTGAGCCATCCCAACTACTCAAACCTCTGTAACTACGGCACAATTGCTGTCTGAATTTGCCCGGACTATTGTTAATGCAATAATTCGTTCAAAACCTACGGCATGCTAAGGGTAATACCTACTGGCTCCCAACCGCCAGCATTCGGCGTAGCGCTGGAAGCCTTTTCAGTGCCCGGAATAAACAAAAGACTCGCTTCACCGATCGCCTCTCCCGGCATCAGCCCAAAAAGCGGGTTAAACTTACGGTCTTCTTTCATCTTGAGCGCTTTGTCGCCCGTTGTAGCAGTGATTCGGTAGCGTCCAAGCGGAATATTGTGAATACTGAAATTACCCTTAAACCCGATCGGCTGGCGAATGACGAAAGTTCTTCCCGCTGTACCGTCAAGCATGTTGCCTTCGGGCGTTAAGGTGATTTCGATAATCGAATCTTCGACAATGCTGCCTGCAGCTATATTGGGGTCGGTCTTTTCGCGTGTGTAATAAGAGACGCGAATCGAACCCCCGTAATAACTTGATGAGACATACGGATTTTGGCTGACATTTTCAGGGCTGGTAATGCCATAAGGCAGCAGCACAAAGTTTTCCACCGCACCATCAACGGTTGTAAAACTTTCCAATTTTCCGTCCACTGGATGCAGACCCATTGCTGCGATGCCGTCGCCCCATTTGAGTTGATAACCTGCATTGTAGTAATGCGCCGAACCTTTCGGAACGGCAAACTCATAATACCCGTTTGCGTCGGTTTCGCCCTGCGCACCTGAATAATGACCGGCAAAATACGAAGCACGAATCCCGATGGTCGCGCCCTTCAGAGGATTTCCCGACAAATCTTTCACATAACCGCGCACTTTTCCAGCCTTTGGCGCAAGCTGAGGAAAATTCGGCATCGCTGGTGTTTTGTCGCCCATCACGTTGACGAAATGCGCATCACGCTCAACGTTCAAAACCGTCGGTGTGCCACCCGATGACGTCGAAGCGGTTTGGTTGTTCATCCGATTTGTCAAAGTTAAGTCTAGACTAGAAGGATCGTCAAACTGGGTATGGTCGACAGTGGAACCATCGACTGATGCGCCGTTTAAGACGACTCCAGCTTTCGGAACCGATGCAAAAGAAAAAACACCTAGGGTAGTCAGGAGAGCGATCGTGCAGAATTGGCGGTTCATGGTTGACCTCTTGTTGTGTTCGTAAAGTTGAGATGCAGCGAAGTCCTGAATGTCAGCGGTTTGCCTGATATCGCTCAAGATAGAGAATAAATGGGGAGAACTAGAGAAGAAGCATGACAGCTGTTTTCAGAATAAACGGGGAGAACTAGAGGAGAAGCATGACAGCTGTTTTCAGACGAATGGTCGGACAACCACTCCTTACTCCGATGAAATAGACTTACACCGCTTCATTCGTCTATTTCACGGCTGAGAAATGGAAGCTATGCAACGGAGAGACTTGAGATACTAGATAACCATAAGCAGCCATAGCCTCTCATCATCCGCTTCGCTGGGTCAGGGAGGTGTGCTGTGATTCTGTCAACGGATTATTTGTCGCTGTGCCTTTAATCTCTAATGGTCAAGCCGCTTCGTCACTAGAGCATTCAACCACGGAGCCTGGCTCCGATGTCTGAGATCGTCAGTCTGCCACACGCTGACAATGTTCAACTGAGGATGAGCGCTCATCGCGTCACTAATCCGGGTTGTGTGGCATCTTTTAATCCTGAAACAGTGTCTTTGTGCTTCCCGATCGCTCTTGCGTATTCACTCAACCCACCACAATCAAAAAGCCCTGACCTTTAGGATTGCCTTTATTTTTACGGCTCACCGTAAAAAGCCTGAGACTCATACGAGATTCAAGATAAGACCATTAATAAGCCTGGTTAATGAGTACATCTGCTCTGTCCCGGTGCGATGCGTTGATCGAATTTGGGGGAACGCGATCGCAACTTAGCCCAAATAGTTCAGTTTTAGTCCAGGCTTTAAGATGACGAATTAAAAAAGCGTACAATCCTTATTTTGCAGACGGTCTTGATTTAGAAATATTGTTGAACTTTTGCTGTGTGAGCAGAAGTTCAAAGCATTTTTCAGGAAATCCTGGACTCGTCAACGCCCGAAACCCTATATAAATGAGGGGATTCAGCGATTTAAGGTGCAATACAAATCTGGACTATTTTTTGCGCCGTTAGTCCGGCTTATCCAGAGCAGAAGGCTTAAGCAGTTCTTATCGATTCATTCAGAGAAAACCTCTCTCGATCCGGTTCCAAAAACGAAAGACTTTCACTTTACGCTGTTTTTGTCTTTAACCGAGAATTATTGAGGTATGGGAGATAAATACATTCACTATCATGAAGGCAAAAGAAATGATAGAGATTTTTTTCAATTGGATACTTGTGATAGGTCTGGTACAAATCATCTTCTTCAGTGTGTAAATTAAGTCTAAGAAGAATAACAGGATTTTGGTTGATACCTTGATAAGCTTTGATTGCTCCAATTTGCTGAAACGGAAGAATAGCTGTATAGAAAGATTGATGCTTGGGAACGACTCCAATTACAAGGTCATCTAACTGCAAATACTGTTTTGCATATAGATACATGATTTTATTGAGATGTAACGGAATAGTAAAATCTCTGTATCTAAAATTAGGGTCTGATGCCAACGCTCCAATTTCTGCAAATCGCCGTTTTTGATGACGAATAGTAGCAAGTTCTTCCTGATAAATACAGTCCATAGGTAAGCCTAATTCGGAATCAGGAGACAGAGCCATTGTTGTTACTACTTTGTCATTGTGTACACCAATAAATATTGTTGAATTTTGTAAGACGTGAAGGGGATGAAGTCGCATTCCTGAAGGATGAGGATTCATGTATTCTATTTGAATATAGGCATTATAAACTAGCTTAAATGCCTGTTCTAACTCTGACTTATTTTCTGCAATCTTAAATATAAGATTACCAAGTTTACTCTCATCAATTTTGATTTTTTCTCTTAATGCTGAAGCTTTTGAAGCTTGAGAGGTAGCTACTGATGGGCTATTTTTTACGGTTAACAATGCTCTAAACCTCAGTTCGATATTTTTATAGATTAGGAAACAATCGGGGAGAACTAGGGGACACTGGCGCTCGAGAATCTACGCAAAATCGAGGATGTTTTAGGCGTAGATTTTGGGGTGAGTTTCGATGAACTGGCGCAAACGAGATCAGAGGTAAAAGTTAATGCCTGAGTCATTCGAGAAGCAAACGCTTAAAACGATCGTTGATCTGCTGTCAGTCATGCGAGATAACGACAATCGAAACTTTGATCGCGTCACCGCATCGATCGACGCTCTTGCGCTTAACATTGCCCAATTGGCAGCACAACAGAAGCAGACATCTGCGAATTTAGAAAAATGGGGCGAACGTACCGAGAAATCGATCGATAGATTAACTGAGGCAATTCGAGAAACGAATCAAGCAATCAATGGACATCTGGCGGTAGCTCAGCAGCAGAGCGCAAACATCGAAGCGCTAACAAGACTTGCGACCGTTCTCGTCTCTCGCACTGCCTACTTCGCAAAATTTCCAAGCATTCCTACCAAATTTCTAAAGTCATAAATCTCGTAAACGTAGACATAGCAAGCATCCTGCGGATCGAGGCAGTTTCGATCGTTGGACTAAGGCGTGATCGGTGTTAGTCCAGAATTGGTGCGATCAAATTTATCGGCTCAACTTATCGATCAACTTTTTTCTTTCCAGAAATCCTGTAATTGTCCCCAATCTATCGAGAGGAAATGCCACCCCATTCAAGCGAGTGGCGACCAGTTCTAGTGCGATCGTACTTATCGCAAGAAAAGCAGGGGATAATAGAGCAAATGTTCTAACCATAGATTATGAGCAATCGAGATTTAATTTTGTCACTGCATCAAAACATCGAGGAACTGAAGCGCCGTCATCCCGATCGCTGGCAAATGATGTTGAACTCGATTTCAACTAATCCTAATTGTCCCTTCGTTGAAATGAGCCGAGAGCAAGTCCCAGCAGCGGCAGCGACAAAAGCACCTAAGATCAAGTTCTCTGAAGAGAGAAATTCAACAAGCGGATGATTGAAGTGTGGCTCACGGCAAAATGCCAGAAGAATCCAGAATTGCACCTCAATGCAATCCAACGGTTTCAGGAATTACACCCCGGAGCCGTTCCCATCAGAGGTGGGAGGAAGAATATCGCCTAAGATATCTGGCAACGTTGCCTTACTTGGAATGTAGTGACCATAGTGTTCAAAAATCATTTTGAGAGACGTGCGCGTGTATTTTGCAACCGTAGCGGGATCTTCACCTTGTTTTAGCCAATAGCTGATGAGGGTATGACGAGAGGTATTTGGTTTGCGGTAGGGGATGTCTAGCTCGCTGAGAACGGTTTTCCAAGCTCGGTTGCGGAAGTTTGCGTTATCCATATATCCACCCTTCCGAGGCGTTGGAAAGATTAACGCTTCTGGCTTTACGTCGAGCGCACGTCTTCTCAATAGCATTTGCTGAAGACTTTTACTGAGTGGGACAAAACCCGCTTCACCTGCCTTAATTTGCCGTAAATCCCCACGGTTGTAGGCTTTTCCAAACCAAATTTGGGAACAGTCTTCTGTGACATCAACCCAAGTGAGCGCGATCGCCTTCTCAATTCGACATCCAGTACAAAGCAAGAATTCTGCATAATCCGCATAGTAGCTATATTCTGGGTACGTTCTGAAATGCTGGATGATGCGCTGCACTTCCTGAACTGTAAAGGGTTGAGGTTTTTTAACCTTGCCGCGTGGAACTTGTTTAACGACCTCGATCCAGGGATTTTCGCTAACCATCTTTCGAGCGATCGCCCATTCCCAAGCGGTTTTAATTGCGCTTAAGTATTGCTTGAGCGTAATCGGCGCAAGTTTCTCTGACAACCAAGATTTAAACTTCTCGCAGTCAGATTCTGTCAAATTCCCGGCATAGCGCTCTCGAAAGTAAGTCTTAAGGTTGCTAAGTACCCCGTGATACTTGTCTAACGTTTGGTTTGCAATTTTTCCGCGCTTGTATTCAATGTGTCGTTCAAACAATTCATATACCTTGATTGGCGTATTGCCATGCTTCTCCGAGCGGTATTTGAACAACGTTGGATCAAACATCCCATACTCGATATCGCGTTCGATCACAGACGCTCTCATTTGCGCTTGAGCGCGATTTGTGGCGTTATCTCTGAGACCCAAGCTTAAACAGTACCGCTTCCGCTCATGCGTCCAACGCAGGCGCAAATTTCCGCGCATCTCTTCAATCTTGACTTCAACCTTGTCTCTCGCCATTCGTGGTATACGGCTCAATTGGTGGACTAATTGGTATACCGAATCTTATACCACTACCCCGATGGAGACCGCATTAAAGCGTACCAGAACGAACAAAGATACCAGTGTGTATACCACTGACTTTCAAATTCCTAGAAACGACAAAAGCCAGTCAATGACTGGCTTTCATCTAATCGGAGCGGCGGGATTTGAACCCGCGACCTCTACTACCCCAAGCTTTGGTACTTACGAATAAGGCTAGTCATAATCGCAGTTCCAGGCTTCATAAATATTTAGAGTACAATTCCGCAACAATCTGTTCAAAGCCCTGGCGGGGAGTTTCAACTGAAGCGCTACAAAGCTTATCGGAAGCAATCCGATCACTCTCGATTGGGGCTTGAGAAAATAACGCTACTTCATACAAGTAGTGTGCTACCAAGCGAGGTTACTCCAGGGCATCACACCTTAGGGCTGCGACGGGATTTCGCTATCTTCACCTTCATTTAGATCTCGCTCTGCTTGCTGAATCATCCGCTCGATTCTTTCTGATCGACTCCATGTATGGATGCTTTGATAAATCGTAAACGTATTACCGTGTTCATTTGGTTCAGGGTGCTGCAAGACGATATAAGAGATTCGTTCATTTTCCGTTTCAAACTCATAGGGCGCGCTTGCTACCCCGGTCGCTTCATTTACTTCTTCAGGTACAAATCTTGTTCCAATCGCGCCTTCAAGCTTACGCAACCGGGCGCTAGTCGATTTATAAAACTTCAGCGCCGCCTCTGCTTGAATTTGTAACTTGACGCATTCATCTAACATCTCTCTGAACTCTGCATTCATCAAAGCCGCCTCCTGAATTCAACCACCACCACAGTAGTTCAACCGATCCAGGAAGTACCAGAGTAGCGATCGCGTTAAAAAGCTAACGTAGCCGGGCGCTATTCTCGCTTCAGGTTAGGCGAGATCAATAGTACAACGAGTGCAGTAGATGACCTCTGAGCGGGCGCGGCTGTCCTTAAATCGCACACCTACAGAATAGGCGCTCTAGATAGCTTTAGAGGGACGTTGTGCCACGCCCTGCCCAATGAAACTCAATCCCGAACAGGTTCAGCAGTCCTTCGCCCGCCTCTCTTCAGAGAACGTCTCAGTCAGTAAAATCGCCAAAGAACTAAAAGTGCAGCCGTCCGCGCTGACTTATCGACTGAAGCGGCAATTCGGTGAATCGTATCTCAGCCTCAGCAAAGGTTGTAACTTCTCGCTCCTAAAATCCTTGAAGCAAGATATCCTACCCGGATTGACCGAATCCGAACAGGTCGAGGTGCAAGCGTGGATGACAGAAAACCTGCACCATCTGTCGATGCCTACTTTAGACTCAGGGCGATCGCTTCTGTACTCATCTACCTGAATTATTCTTGAACGCTTTCATCTGTGCATCCACAGCATTCATATAACCTTGGTCTTGCAAAATGCTCTGCGGCAATAGATTTGCCTTGAGCGCCGCTTGCACCACATCATTTGCCGTTAGAGTTCCTTGGTTACATCCATCCGCAAAGGCTCCATAGCTACGCAAGCCCTGCGCCCGAAGACGACCCTGGTATGCCGCATACACTAAGTCATACGGCGTTAGAGACGGAACGGCTGCTGTTGTCGCAATGGGAGCAGTCGTTGCATTGGTCGGGGTTGATTCTGCGCGCACGATCGGCATCGGAAGTAAAACAGTGGTCAGAAGCAGTCCTAGCATGAGTTTCCAATTATTCATGTCCTTTCTCCTAAGCATTCGTTGAGTTAGCGCACGCTTTAGCGAGCCAGTTTTACAGCTTAGAGGATGTCTCAGCAGTTGAAAAGTGGTCAGAACACTAAAGCCATCCTCCCAAGGTCTGAACAATGGAAGAATCTTTAGTCAATCTGATGCTCAACTCTGAACCCGCGATCGCGCCCATGACGATCACAGCGTGGCTAATCTTGGCGTTAATGTTTGGGCTAGTGGCTTGGGGATTTCTGGACGCAGAACTCGATCAGGGAAATCGCTGAGCGTTGGGGCAGCGTTGGGGCTACCGAGCGTAATGCAACACGGTTCAAAGCCGCATTCTCTCGTTCAGTAGAGGTACTAGCAGCAGGTGAACGGAGGCGTTAAGTCGCATATTTTCCCTGCGGGGTATCACCGCAAAGTTTATTGGTGGGCACGATAAGTCTGTGATGTTTCAGGGCGAATAATTATGGTTTCCAACTCCCCAAGCTTAGAGGCTCAACTCCATGAGGAAATGATCGCCATTTACCAACATGTAGGGCGTGAGACAGGGTATTGGGCCCACCGCTACCTGCAACGTGTGAAAAGGGTTGGTGGTTTGCAAGCAGCAAAAGATTGGCTTAAGCCGAAAAGCAATCCAACGAGGGGCTTACAGAAATTAGTTGAGATCAATCGGCTGGACTTATCCCTTGAAGCTTTAGTTCTCCGCCAACCTTGGTCAGCTCTTTTTACTAGCGAGGAATTGTCTGTTGCCCAAAAGCGACTAAATACTGTCTCTAGTGTTCGTCTTTCTGAAGAAGTTTCTGACAATCAGAAGCTGGTTGAGGGTTCAGTCTGCCAGGTTACGATCAATTCCTATGAGCGCAATCCTGAAGCCCGCAGGCGTTGCATTGAGTATTACGGTGTAAGTTGCTGCATTTGTGGCTTTAACTTTGAAGAGAAGTTTGGGTCGGTAGCGCAAGGGTTTATCCATGTACATCACTTAAAACCGCTATCGGAAATTCAGCAGGAGTATGAGGTTGATCCAATTGCTGACCTGCGCCCAGTTTGTCCTAATTGTCATGCCATGATTCATTTAGGTGGCAAGACAAGGAGGATTGAAGAGGTGAAATCGTGGCTACAGCATTAGTGCTTGCGACCTAACACTTCACAGCAGTGGACGGACGAAAGCTGCTGGTGCTGAGTTAAAGGCTGCCTGCTGCCGCTGCGCTTTGGCGTTATCATTGAATTCGCTTTGCCAAATGCTAGCTAATTGCTGCGCCTTGCAGGAGTCCCATCCGCGCCAGAATTGGTGCATTCAAATCTGCGGCAATGCCAGCATTCCTGAACTCTAGAATGGCTACAAGATGCGGTAGCCCGAACTTAGAGGTTAGCTCACACTTGTAGCAGCAGCCAGCAGCCCGTCCCTCAGCATCGCAAGCTCTGCATTCGCTCCTATAGCACCACCATACCGTCGGTGCCTCAGACTGGCATGCCGCAGGCTCGGGTGGATCAGCGCGACAGCAGTGGTCTGGAAGTCCACTATATCCCGGAACGTCACGCCGGTCTGCACCGGTCCGACTGCATCCAAATGCTTCAGTCCACGCCCCGCTGCCCACGGTGCTAGCTCCGGCGAGAGGACTCCGATCACGGGTGGGACATGAACACCGAGTGTGAGGAGCAACGCCGGACGTTGGACTCGGAGCTGTTCGAGGAGAAACGCCTGGCAATGCGATACAAATTTCGCGCCGTTTGCGCCTGGGAATACGCCTGTTGTGGCAGTTCCCGCACGGAGTCCCATATAGAGATTTGTGAAAAAGCAGTGCTCTGGCACTACCCCGGCGGACTCGAACAGCTTCAAGAGGTTGCTCCATGTGGGTAGCGTGAGGCGTTCTCCCCCAAGCCGCCGCGACTCAGCGTAGCCAGTCTCTGAGTGGAAGTCATGACCGAGCACCATGACGCCGCCTACCGGAAAGGCGGGCAGCGGGCACCCCTGCTTCATACCCCACAGCCCGTATCCGCCAGGAAAGAACGCGAGTCCGCTAATTGGCTCCGGTACAGGTAGGACGCCGATCGGGTAGCCGTCCGAGGGGTGGTGGCGTGCCCAGAGTGCTTCGGCAGGATGCATAAGCAGGGATTAGTCCAGTGTGAGAACGAAATTATGCTATTGGAACTTGCATGGATGTAGTATTCCCAGCGGATTACAGTTCTAGCCAGTCTCGTGAACCTAACATTTAGACTGACTGCTTCCGTCCTCACGATCACCGGCTCGGATACACCCACTCCCTCCAGCTACGCGCTAGAACAGGCTTTCCTACCTCAGATAGATGCAATCTCAGGGGCAGTAGCGCGGTTAATGGGATGAATGGAATCCGTTGCTGTTCAGGTGGGAGAGGAACTGAGCAGGAAAATTAAACTTCCTGTCAGCTCAGCGCTTCATGGGTTGACCAAAGGGGAATTGAGAATTGCTTCACCATACTTCACGATAAGGAGAATTCACCATGATAGACAGGAAAACCATCGCTATTATTGGCGCAACAGGTGCTCAAGGCGGCGGTCTGGTTCGTGCCATCTTAAACGATACCAATGGGGGGTTCGCCGCCCGCGCGATTACCAGAAACGTGCAGTCAGACAAAGCCAATGCTTTAGCCAGCCAGGGTGCCGAAGTCGTTGCTGCTGACTTGGATGACCTTGATAGCCTGCAACACGCTTTCTCTGATGCTTACGGTGCCTACTGTGTCACCAACTTCTGGGAACACTTCTCACCGGAAAAAGAGCTGATTCAGGCCCAGAACCTGGCCACGGCAGCAAAGCAAGCAGGGGTACAGCACGTCATCTGGTCTACTCTCGAAGACACGCGCCAGTGGGTGCCTCTCAGCGATGACCGGATGCCCACTCTAATGGACAAATACAAAGTGCCGCACCTTGATGCCAAGGGCGAGGCCAATCACTATTTCACCAATCTGGGCGTGCCCACCACCTTTCTGCTGACCTCATTCTACTGGGACAATTTCATTTACTTCGGTATGGAACCCCAAAAAGGCCCCGACGGCAGGTATGCCATTACCCTCCCTATGAGCGACAAGAAGCTGCCGGGAATCGCTTCCGAAGATATTGGCAGATGCGCTTATGGCGTTTTCCAGAAAGGCTCCGAGTTGATTGGTCAAACGGTCGGTATCGCAGGTGAGCACCTGACAGGCGATGAGATGGCGGCGGCATTCTCGCAAGCCCTCGGTCAAACGGTGGCTTACAACAGCGTTGATCCCGCTGTTTACCGCAGCTTTGGTTTTCCAGGGGCGGAAGACCTGGGCAATATGTTCCAGTTCAAGCGCGACTTCAATGACGACTTCTGCGGCGCACGCGATATCAATGTTGCTCGTTCGCTCAATCCTTTATTGCAAGATTTCGCAACCTGGCTCAACCGCAATAAGGACAGGATTCCACTGAAGTAGCGAAGATAATGGTTGATTGGTGATCGATGAATGCAGCCATCACCCCCGATGGTAAGCCACACTCTAAAGTAAGACTGTGGCATTCCCAGTTCTGTGCAGCTTGACACAGAACTGGGATTTATCTCGTTGTGGTGTTTCTGCTGAACATTTGTACAGTGACTAATCAAATGACATCGGGACAAATTCGTGTCATCCAACCAACCTGAGCGCCGTACACTTCAAGGATTGAAAAACTCTTCGGAATTAGTGCTTAACGGAACGCGAACGAGATACTTCGTTTGTCACTAAAAAGTATTTGCGACATAATCTTTTTTTGTGCCCTATCCGTAAACGAGCCTTTTTTGATGAGGCGGTAAGCACTGGCTGTACCCAGTTGCTATCCGTTTACAGTTCCAGTTCATAAATCTGGGCAATCTCCTCGGCTTGAATCCCCAGATACGCTAACGTCTGCTGCTGTGTGGCATGTCCAAAGGCTTCTATCAGCGGCGGAATAGCGGTACCGCGCTCCATATGCTGAATTGGCACGAAAAGTAGTATTAATTTCCAGCACAAATAAACACAGGTTCCGCGGTTGGTCACGCATCAAGAAATTGCTGCGTTCGATCGCCTTCTTATCCGAATCGGTTCAGCATTCTGAAGTTTTTTGTAATAGTTAATGAAATAGAAGGAGCAGGTCAATTGGGTCTTCTCGCTTCACAACGGTCAAACACTATTCCGAAATTACTTAGGACGCTTAGTAAACTGACCCTTCTCCTCCTTAACACCCGCTTCCTCGCTCTATAACAGAAGTATGGGACCAGAGCTAAGAGTCATTCAACCTCCACGCTCATCCGGGTTCTCTTCGCACTCACTCGCTTCCCAGCATTCTGGAGCAGCTCGCACCTCTACCTCAGTCTGCTGGTGATACCCAAGAAGCGGTGAGTGGCTCGATGTTTCTTCTCACTGCCGAATAAGGCAGAAACTCTCTTTTAACGTTCACAACTCTTCAGGTGACTATGAGATCTCTTCAATCTGTGGCAATGCTTTCGGGTCTCGCTGCCTTAGTTGTTTCGCCGCTGTTCCTTGGTGTTGGCGCTGCTTCGGCTCAAACAGCTCCTCGTTACGATCGCAGTTATGTCGGCGCTGGCATTTCTGGCGGTGTCCTTAGCGGTGGACGGGGCAATGATGACACGTCTTTTGGTGGCAATGTGCAAGGTCGCTTTGCGATTCCGAATGCTCCTGTGTCGGCACGCGGTTCGGTCTTGTTCACGGGCGACAATAGCGCGATCGTTCCAACCGTGACTTACGATGTGCGGTTGAACGACAAATCGAATGTGTATGCGGGAGCGGGCTACTCATTTGTGCAGAATGGCGGGGTGACCTCGCCGATTGGAAATCAAGATGCACCGGTGCTGACGCTGGGAGTGGAATCGCAAGTGGCGAAAGGTGTCGTGGTGTATAGCGATGCTAAGTATGGCATCAATGCGTATCGGGGCAGTGATGCGGGTGCGTTGAGTCTGCAAGCAGGTGTGGGACTGGAGTTCTAAGCGCGTGTCGAGCAGACAAAGTTACAGGCTTGACCCATGACTAAGGGACAGGGTTCTCACGTTAAAGTGGGAGCCTTTTCTTTTATCGGTATCTGGCTGAGCTGAGGTTGGCTGCTGAGATTTGCAGATGCAGTTGGTGATCGCACCTTTATTCATTCAGTCTGCACATAATACAGCCGTGTTACAAATCTTGGCTTAAAATTGGACCTAGAGGGTGTTATGCACTTTGAAATCGAAATTCGACAAACTGTTTGACCATCAACATCGCAAACGCGACCAAATGGAAGCCTGCTAACGTCTCGGCTAGTCGTTCATAATCCCGCGCCAATCGCCGAAACCGGGACATCCAACCGAAACTGCGTTCCACCACCCAACGACGAGGCAGGAGAACGAAACCTTTCTTCGCTTCTGGCAGTTTCACCACTTCTAATCGAACGCCTTGTTCTGCTGCCGCTTGTGCCGCTGATTCTCCGGTGTAGCCTTGGTCTACAAATGCCACCTTCACCGTTTCTCCACTCACTTGCTGCACGTGCTCGACGAGGACTTCAACTTGGTGTCGGTCTTGTTCGTTCGCGGGCGTGACATGCAGCGCTAACAGTTGCCCCAAGGTGTCCACCGCAATTTGAACCTTGCTGCCCTTTTTGCGTTTTCCTCCGTCATACCCCGCTCGATGTCCACTTTCAACCGTGGCTTGTAATGTTCGACTATCCAGAATCACCGCACTGGGTTGCTCGTTACGTCCAGATAGAAGCCGCAGCAATTCCCGCAGATCATCGACCATCGCTTCAAACACACCCGCTTTCATCCAGCGCATCGTTTGTTGGTACACGGTTGCCCACGGTGGCAGGTCATGGGGCATCAGTCGCTATGCGCCTCCTGCTCTCGCTATGTACCGTAAGCCATTGAACACTTCGCGCAGACTGTGTTCTCGTTGTGGTGCATCTTCCGTCATTAACGTTAAGTAGGGTACGACAAATACCCATTCTTCATCACTCACGTCCGTCGGATAAGGCTTTCTGCTCATGCCTCCAGTCTAACAAAGTGCATAACACCCTCTAGGGCTTCTCAGTTATTGCATCAAGATCATCTGCTCGTTTTGATCAGTTGCCAAAGTCGGCAGAAAGTCCAGATGCAGAGCGTTTTGGATTCTGCTAGGAGAGTTGAAGGTTCAGTTGGCTCGAAATCGACACAACAATACCCTTCTTCCGCAGATCGCCTAACGCTTTGTACAAATCTCCCTCATCCAACTCCCAGCGATCACAAAAAGCAGAGACATTAATCGCAGGATTCAGTTTACCCGGGTAGTCCACCTGCAAGGCAAAAAACATATAATCGCGATCGCTTGTTAAAAGCTTGAGGCTCCGAATCCGTAAGAGTTCGTCTCGATCCAATGAATAGCTAACATCGGGGGCAGAATCAGGTTGAGTCATAGTCAACAGTACATAAGCACTATCAATTGTGCGGAGTTATTTCCTCATGCCAATGCAAACAGAATAAAGTTCGCAGTCTTAAGCTGCTGTCTCATTCTAAGATCAGTTGTCTCAAAACCGGGCTGGACTAGAATCGGACTAAATCGCCAGTTTGTAGTACGCTGTAGCGCCCAAAACTCGTGAGACTGAACGCTGGCGTTTAAGGTAGTGGCAAACTTCGGATTCCCCTGACTCGTCAGCCTTTCCACACTGTCTCATCCGTTGGAACTTCTGCTGAACGGGCAGCCTTTCCATTCGGTGCTTGCTCAGTTTCGCACAGAAATTATGAAAATAGTCTGCTTCAACTCGTTTGGCTGAGCCCAAATGCCCGGTCCTTCAACTTATTGAGGGTCTTCGAGCAAGAGCTTTTTTGCGACCTCGGGGAATTGCTGTTGCAGACATGCGTCGCAAATCCCGTGGGTAAAATTCACGTCTGAATGCTGCTTGATGAACTTTTCAACGCTGGACCAATAGCCTTGGTCATCTCGAATGCTTTTGCAGTAAGAGCAAATGGGAATTAATCCTTCCATCAGATCGATCTGGTGAAGGGCTTCAGTTAAACTCGCTAACACTCGCCGCAACTCGAGCTGGGCAATCACCTGCCGCGCCAGTGCTTCCAGAGCCAGCTTCTGGGGCGTGGATAACGCTCGGGGCCGTCGATCGATGACACAAAGCGAACCAAGCGCATGTCCTTCGGGAGTAATCAGCGGTGCACCGGCATAAAACCGAATCCTTGGATCATCGGTGACGAGTGGATTGTCCATAAACCGTTCGTCCAGCAGGGCATCGTTCACCACTAGGGTTTCGGGACTCAAGATAGTATGTCCACAAAACGCGAGATTCCGAGCGGTTTCATCTACCTCTAAGCCCACCTTCGACTTGAACCACTGCCGCTCTGCATCGACGAGGCTAATTAAGGCGATCGGAACCTCGCAGATGAACGAGGCTAGTAAGGTGAAGTCATCATAGGACTGCTCTGCAGGGGTATCTAAGATGCGGTATTGTCTCAGCGCTTCCAGTCTCGCGGCTTCTTGAGCCGGTTTTCGTACTTTCATCACATGGACCTCTGTTTGTCCTGCAACCAAGGTTGCTGGCGCCAATAGTATTTTCTATGCAACTAAACGCTGAGAGGGCTACTCCCTGCTCGTTCTCAGGCAGAACAGTCACTAACGTTTAATCTCATACTTATTGACCATAGCGATTAAGCAGAGAAACACGAGAAAACGTGATAGTGCTTAACACAGATAGTGTGCCCAAGTCCTCTTCGCTTCAAAAGCAGGAGGCTGCAAGCATTGGGTCATCTCATTGGAAACGAACCTGATGCTTGGGTTAAAGTGTTGCTTTTCGCAGCCCTCGAATTCGGTCAAGCAGCTTGTCGAACTCAATCGGTTTTGGAATAAAGCCATCGGCTCCTATCGCAGCAGCAAACCCTTCATTCCCTGCCTGGTGAGCCGTCATTAGCAGAATCGGAAGTGCATTCAGCACAGGATGTTGTCGAATCCGCTGGATCACTTGAGCACCGTCCAGTCCAGGCATCATGAAATCGAGCAGCATCACGTTGGGAGAGAAGGCGGACGCTTGAGCTAGCGCAGACTCCCCACTATTGGCAACTTCGACTTGATATCCTTCGTCTGCTAAAAACACTTGCAAGACCCACAAGTTATCCCACGAGCCGTCTACGATGAGAATGCGCCTCCCTTGCTCCTCCATGTTGAACTCAGAATTGATGAAAGGTTAAAAGCGATGGCGAAGGTTGATACTTAGCACCTTCACCTCTCTCTCTATATCATCGAGGAATTCTAGCGATTTGTAGGTGCTTAACGAAATGTATTACTTATCGAAAGGATTGAAATAACCAAGCTTACCTGGTTTAGGCTGGCAAATCGTATAAAGCTCCATCAAGCGAAATATTTGCAACGCGGTCGTTATCGCTTATATAAAAGTTAATTCAATCCTCCTGCGTTGAGTGATATTCGCTCTACTCGGCTCAGCGAAACGTCCCTGGTTCGAGTCCTGCTGCTCAACATTCATCGCTTTATGCACCCGCAAAACCCATCCACTTCTTTCCTCGCTTTAGACGCTGCCCTTGATCGCCGTGCCTTGACCGTGTCTCCAGACACCTCCCTGAGCGAGGCGATCGCGATGATGAGCAAAGCGCAGAGCAGTTGCGTACTTCCAGGATTGGAGCTCTCGCTCAACACCACTTTGATGAGCGAAGCTCGTGCAAGTGGGCTTCTGGTCGTCGAAGGAACGCAGCTGCTGGGCGTATTTGCCGAGCGAGATGCGATCGGAGCAATTGTGTCAGGGCAAGACTTAACAGCAACGACTATGACTGATGTTGCACGGCAACCGGTCATTTGCTGCACTGCATCTAGGGATCAAACGGTTTTTACGGCGCTCGCTCAATTGCGTCAGCATCGAATCCATCACCTCCCCGTCGTGGATGATCATGGGCAATGGCTCGGACTCATCACTCCAGCGAGTCTTCGTGCGATCTTACCGCTCGATGAATTCCTAAAGTCAAAGCCGTTAGCCGAAATTGTGTTTCCACCCGTGATACAAGCTCCATCTACTACGTCTGTACTTAAGTTGGCTCAACTGATGGTTGAGCATGACGTGGAGTGTATTATCCTCACAGCGGGCGAGGAGATGCAGCCTGATGCCCAAGTTGGATTACTACTTAGGCGGCACGTGCTTCAGCTTTGGTCTTTGGGGCTAGAGTTATCACAGATCCCAGCCCAAGCAGTAATGAGTGCTCCATTCCTGTGCTTCCCCGCCTCAGAGTCAGTATTAGTGGCTTACTGGGAAATGCAGCAAGCCAAAGTGCAGCGATTTGGGGTATGTGCCACTGAAGGAAACCTGTTAGGCATTGTCTCGCTGACGAGTTTTCTTGAGACGCTGGACCTCAACGAGATGCACAGCGCCGTGGATCAGCTACAGAGATCGATCGAGCAGTTTGAGGTTTCAAAAACCAAAGCTGACCCAGACCCGCGACCCGATCTTGATCTTCAGCTACTCGAAAATCCAACCGGCTTGCTCGAACAGTTACAGTGCAGCCAAATTCTCGCTGCGATGGCACTCCATATTCGGGAATCTCTCAACCTAACCGATATCCTGCAAAGGAGCGTCGAGGAAGTTCGACAATTCCTTAAAACAGATCGGGTAATTATCTACCAGTTCCACCCCGACTGGAGCGGCACTGTCGTGGTCGAGTCGGTCGCAGACGGTTGGAGACCTGCGCTTCACAGTAGGATTCAGGATACGTGCTTTGCACAAAATTATGCCCACGCCTATAAACGGGGACAAACCCAAGTTTGCGATGACATTTACACGGCAGGGTTAACTCAGTGTCATATCGATATTTTGGTGATCTACGATGTACGAGCCAGCCTGGTCGTTCCGATTCTACAGGGAGACCATCTATGGGGGTTATTGTGTGCCTATCACTGTGCTGGACCTAGACGCTGGCGTGAATTTGAAGTAGAACTTCTCAAGCAACTCGCCACACATATCGCGATCGCGATTCAGCAATCCGAGCTGTATCAGCAAGTTCAGACCGAATTGCAGGAGCGCCGACGCACCGAGGAGCAGCTTAAGCTATCCCTGAAAGAAAAAGAAGTCTTGCTGAAGGAAATTCATCACCGAGTCAAGAACAATCTCCAGGTGATCTCAAGCGTATTACGACTGCAATCGGATTACATCAAGGATGACCAGGTTCTCGCCTTGTTCAAGGACAGCCAAAATCGCATCCGCTCAATGGCACTGATTCATGAGAAGCTGCATCAATCGAGTAATCTGCTCAAAATCAACTTTGAGGACTACATTCGAGATTTAGCAGACAACTTGCTGCGATCCTATGCGGCGAATGCCAAAGCCGCCACGTTACAAACTGAAGCGGTAGGGGTTTGGCTCAACATTGATACCGCCATTCCTTGTGGCTTGATCATCAATGAGCTTGTGTCCAATGCCTTGAAACATGCCTTTCCCACTCCAGCCCCCGACAATGAAATCCGGGTTGAAATTGTTCCCACTGCAGATCATCGATTGACCTTAACCGTTCGCGATAATGGGGTTGGTTTTCCACCAGATCTGGACTTTCGCAACACCGATTCCCTCGGCTTGGAATTAGTCTGCGTCTTCACTGGGCAACTCGAGGGCACGATCGATCTGGATCGAACTGTAGAATCGGGAACGACTTTGACAATCACATTTTCAGAACTAGACAATACCGGGAAGGCATAATTATGGCTGCTGAAAAAATCTTAGTTGTGGAGGATGAACGCATTGTTGCTCGCGATATCGAAAAGCGCTTGAAGAAGTTGGGGTATGTCGTTCCCGCCTCGGTTGCCTCTGCAGAAGCAGCGATTGAAAAGGTTGCAGAAGTCCGACCGGATCTAGTCTTAATGGACATCCGGCTCAAGGGTCCGATGGATGGCATCGAAGCCGCAGAGCACATTCGCACCGAGTATGAGACGCCCGTTATTTATTTAACGGCTTACGCTGATGAAGCGACCTTACAACGTGCAAAAGCGACCGAACCCTTTGGCTATATTGTGAAACCGTTTGACGAGCGGGACTTGCATGTGGCGATCGAAGTCGCCCTCCGCCGCCAATTATCAGAAACTGCCATTCGCGTTGCTTTAGAGAAAGAGAAGGAGTTGAGCGAGTTGAAATCCCGGTTTTGGTCGATGGCGGCGCATGAAATTCGCAACCCGATGACCTCGATCCTGGGATGTGCTCAAATGCTGGAGCGTGAGTCCAATTTGCCCGAGGAGCGACGCCGAGAGTTTTTGTACATGATTCAACAGTCGGTTCGGTCGATGGACCAGTTGTTAAACGATTTATTGGAGATTGGTCGCGTTGAAGGCGGCAGTTTGAAGTTCGAGCCTGCGCCTTTGGATTTGGAGCAGTTCTGTCAGCGCTTGGTGGAGGAAATCCAATTTAGCGCGGGTGCTCATCAGCGCATCGTGTTCCATTATCAAGGGGACTGTGAGCGGGCTTACCTCGATCAAAAGCTTCTGAGACACACGCTCACCAATCTCCTCTCCAACGCCATCAAGTATTCCCTCGGAAGCAGCCTGGTTTATTTAGATCTCGTTTGCACAGATCAACAGGTCACCCTCCAAGTTCGAGACACGGGAATTGGTATTCCCCTGGAGGCACAACGGCATCTATTTGAACCGTTTCAGCGGGCGAGCAACGTAGGAAAGGTTCCGGGTACGGGATTGGGGCTGACGATGGTAAAACGATGCGTGGACTTGCAGGGGGGGCAGATTGCGGTTGAGAGTGAAGTGGGTGCCGGAACCACTTTTATTGTTCAACTCCCCCAGCATGAGCCCGTAAATAGCCAACTGCAAAGAACGGTTTCAGGTTGAGAAGAGGCATTCCTAGGGGGACTTCGCTTGACTTAGATTGAGCCATTAGCCCTTCTATTTAGTCGAGAAATTGCGACGACCCGTTGCTCAAATGGAAGTGAGTATATGTCAATCAAGGATGCACCCTAGTATCAAATCCGCTTGATGCGTTGTTACTATCGAGTGTCAGGCAGACTTGTGCCATCTTCGTTCAATAGCAAGCGCTCAAATAATACTCAGACAAAAGTCAGCAGATTGTTTTTATTGCTAAAACAGCTTCAGCAAAAACCAATTAGTTGAGTGTTAATCTCCAACAAATAAGCATTTCCATTTAAATGTGAATAATAGAAACATTGAAAACAGCTGATAGAGCGCTTTGGAAAGGATTTATAAGAATTTGAGCAAGCATCAAAGTTAACGGACTTCACCTGATTTCCCTTCCAAAAGCTAGAACCTCTGTGCACTGAGCATCAGCGCTTTTTGGCATTGAATTCACTTTTCCAAATCTTGGTTAACTGCTGAACATGCAGAGACTCAGCCACTATCTTTTTAAGTCTTTTGCACAGTAAGCACGGAATATCGAGCTATTATAAAAGTCAGACTAGACGTCGATAGCTATCCTTTGTCGTCGCTACAGCTATATATCAGGGTCTCTTTTGGGTTTGAGGGCAGTTTGTACCGGGCGCAAAGCTTAGAAGTAGCCGTTATCTATCAAGCCAATCGAGCCAAGCACTGTTCAAGGAAAACGTCCTCAACGGCTTGAATCACCCCAATCAAAACCTGCTTTCAAACTCTTTCTCAGGGTTGTAGGCTGCGTTATCCCGTCTGTCCTAGGGTGATACAAGTAATCGGAGTAGCAATGACCCTGACAACATCCTTGCCCATCCCAGACTTAATCCGTCAGCTGCGGCAGCATCTCAATCTGTCGCAGGAGAAGTTTGCAGCCGAATTGGGCGTGTCTTTCAAAACCGTGAATCGGTGGGAGCGGGGACATAGCCTGCCTTCACTGATGGCTCTGAAGCTGATCGAAGCTCAACTGAAAACACTTGGGGAACCCGGGCAAGTTCTGTTACGCCGGTATTTCTTAAAGGGAGAGTTGGATGCCTGAATCGAGATCGTCCGTTAGTCTGGAGGATATCTTTATTACCGAGGTCTTAGCCCAAAGGCCGTCCAGAACCCCTAACTTACAAGCTGAAACGCAGGCTTTCCATGCGCTGGCGCGGCAACTCGCAGAACACCCACAAACGATGCTAAGAACCTTAGTGGCTGTCGCGAAGGAGCTGTGTCAGGCAGGAAGTGCTGGCGTGAGTTTACTCGAGGTGACTGCCAATGGAGAAGAAGTCTTTCGCTGGGTTGCCGTCGCGGGAGCCCTAGCCGATTACGAGGGCAGGACAGCGCCGAGAAACTTTAGTCCTTGTGGCACCTGTCTAGACCGCCAATCACCTCAACTTTATACCCATCCGGAGCGCTATTTCCCCGACTTCGAGCAAGCGAACCCTCCAGTCGTTGAAGGGTTGGGTATTCCGTTAATAGGTGCATCTCAACCCTTAGGCGTCATTTGGATCGTGTCCCATAACGCAGCCCGACAGTTTGATGCTGAAGACGTGCGGATTATGACGAGTCTGGCGGACTTTACCGCGGCTGCCCTACACAGTATTCAGCTGCGGCAAACGGCAGAAGTTGCCTTGCAGCGGGAGCAATCTGCCTGGCGAGAAGCCGAAGCCACCCGTCAAGCCTTAGATGAATCGGCACAACGCGCGATTGAAATTCTGGAAAGTATTACTGATGCTTTTATCTGTGTTGATCAAGACTGGCGCATTACCTATGCCAATCAAGAGGCTGCCCGGTTAACCAAACTGCACCCTGAGGAAATGATAGGTAAGACGCGCCAAGCGTTGCAGTCTGGAGCAACACGAAGCAGTTCCCCGCCTGAGGTCATCGCCACGGTGATGGAACAAGCTTATCGTCGGACTGTTGCAGCACCAGAGGAAATCCACTTCGAGACGTTTGATGAAGCTTCGCAGCGGTGGCTAGAGATCCATACTTATCCCTGTAAGGTGGGTTTCAGTCTTTATTTTCGCGACATTACTGAGCGCAAACGAGACAAAATTAAACGTCTGCAAGCAGAGACAGCCTTGCGAGAGAGCGAATCGCGCTTTCGTCTGATTGTCGAGAGTGTAAGAGACTATGCCATCTTTACGTTGGACCTGGATGGGCACATCACCAGTTGGAACCCTGGAGCCGAACGGCTGCTCGGTTACAAAGAGGCAGAAATTATCGGTCAACTCGGTCGCATTATCTTTACCCCCGAGGACAATGAGGCTGGAAAAGCCGATGAGGAACTTCAGACGGCGCTGACTCAAGAACGAGCAGAGGATGACCGCTGGCACGTTCGTAAAGATGGAAGCCGATTCTTCGCCAGTGGTTTCATGATGCAACTGCGAGACGAAGCAGGAAACCTTCAGGGATTGGTCAAGATTCTGAGAGACATCACCGGAGCACATCAAGCCCAAGAGCGGGAGCAGTTTCTATCCAGAGCGAGTTCTGTCCTGGCCGGAACCCTTGACTACAAAATCACGTTATTTAACATCGCGCAGTTAGCTGTGCCGTTTCTGGCTGACGTTTGTTTCTTTGACATTCTCAATCCCAATCACCAGATCGAACGAATGGCATGGCATCACGGCGATCCGACCAAGCGGGATTGGTTTGAGCAGGTGCAACGCTATACGCCGCCTCAAGACCGTGAGAACCACCCGATCTCCACCGTTGTTGCCACAGGTCATGCCAACCTTGTTGCTCACATGAGCGAAACATGGATGCAAGCCGCAGCGATCAGTGCCGAGCATTTGCAATTCATCCGTGACTTGCAGGTGCGATCGCTGATCACTGTGCCCCTGATTGCCCATGGGCGAACGCTTGGAGCTCTAACGGTTTGCTCCACCGCAGACTCGAATCGTCACTACACTCAGTCCGACTTGGCAGTGGCAGAAGAATTAGGACGACGGGCAGCGTTGGCACTCGATAATGCCCGACTCTACCAGCAGGCGCAGGAAGCCAACCGAATGAAAGACGAGTTTTTGGCAGTGCTCTCGCATGAGTTGCGCTCACCGCTGAACCCGATTCTCGGTTGGCTGCAAATGATCCGCAGAGGAAATATGGATGCAGCCAGAACCGAAAAAGCCTGGAACACGATCGAACGCAATGCCAAGCTGCAAGCCCAACTGGTTGAGGATCTGCTGGATGTTTCCCGGATTCTGCAAGGCAAACTGAGTTTGAATATGGGTCAGGTCAACTTAGCGGTGACAATTCGCGCTGCCTTAGAAACGGTGCAGTTGGCTGCCCAAGCAAAGTCGATTGCGATCGAGACCAGACTTGATTCTCAAATTCCATCGATCCTAGGAGATGCCACCCGTCTACAACAAGTTGTTTGGAATCTCCTCTCGAACGCGATTAAGTTCACCCCGGAACAAGGGCAGGTCGAGGTGCACTTAGAACGGTTGGATAACCAGGCTCAGATTCGGGTGAGAGACACAGGTGTGGGGATTCCGCCCAGCTTTGTGCCGCACGTGTTTGACTACTTCCGGCAAGCGGATGGAGCGACAACTCGACGGTTTGGCGGACTGGGACTGGGATTAGCGATCGTGCGTCAGATTGTGGAGGCGCATGGGGGAACGGTGTGGGCAGAAAGTCCTGGGGAAGCGCAGGGGGCAACATTTACGGTGAGACTGCCGCTGACGCTCGCTCAATCCACAACCACTCCAGAAAGCCAACCCTCTGAAGCGGCTTGCAGTTTGCACGGGACTCAAATTTTAGTGGTCGATAACGAGCCCGATGCGTTAGAGGTTGCTGCGTTCGTCCTGGAACAAGATGGGGCAACAGTGATCACAGCCAGGTCCGCCGAGGAAGCGTTGACAGTGTTCAACGAATCGCAACCGGATATATTACTCAGTGATATCGGGATGCCGGAAATAGATGGCTATATGCTAATGGAGCAAGTACGGTGCTTCGAGGCGTTGCAGCAGGAATCGCTGCCCCCTGAGAAGCGGAGAGCGATTCCTGCCATTGCGCTCACTGCTTATGCTGGGGAGATCAATTATCAGCAGGCGATCGCGGCAGGGTTTCAACGGCATCTGGCTAAACCCGTTGATCCAGGGATGTTAGTCCAGACGATTGCAGAATTGCTGAAGCAAAACCCGCGTCAATAGACGAGACACAACCGCTGGAGAAGGCGTTTCAACTGTTGTCCGTCTTCGAGATAGCTGACATATTCATGGTCACCGATCTCGATATCTTGCCCCTCAAGGTCTGCCCCATAGCGTTCAGCCAGGATAATAATTGGAGCACGGCTGTCTACTCCTGAATTTTGGCGAATCTGCTGCCCAATTGCCCTGCATTCATCGATCGTTTGGTCCATCTGATTAATCAAAATCAGATCAAAGCAGTCTTGCCCTCCCTGGGTGCGCTGAATGGCATTCTCTGCATCGAGCGCCATCATCACCTGATAGCCCCAGGCTTGCAGATTATGCTTCAGCATCGGTCGGACGTTATCATCGGGTTCCAGGACGAGGATACGAGCGGTGTTTGTGGTGGTCTGATGCATGTCTTTCACTTCTTCATAATTAACAACTGGATGTCAGCGGACCTGGCTTGCCGCGTTATTGCTCGGCCAGTAATCGCTGGTATTGAGCTTTGATGGTTTTGAAACATTCGCAGCCACTCGCTTCTAACCCTGTCTGATTGAGAATGTGCACACTGCCACGCCGATATTGAATCAAGCTTCTTTCTTGAAGACTTTGAGCCGTCTGCGTCACCCCGGGTCGCCGCACGCCGAGCATGATCGAGAGAAACTCCTGCGTCAAAGGCAAATAGCTGGAGTTGAGTTGCCATTGGGCTTCGAGTAGCCACCGGCACAGTCGTTGCTCGAGCGGGTGGAGCGCATTGCAAGCCGCGGTCTGAGAGACCTGTGCCAGAAACACCTGAGTGTAGCGCAGCAGCACATCGCGCAGTTCGTCGTTCCGGTTAAATTCTTGTCGCATCACCTGAGCCTCGATCTTCATGGCGTTCCCTGCAACTTGAACAAAGACATCCGTCTGTGCCGCTTCACGGCTGCCCAAGCAGGCGTGAATGCCGACCACATCCCGACTGCCGGCCATACCGACCTCGGCGACCGCCCCATTTTTCATCGTGATCGTGACTGAGAAGAGACTGTCGATCGGAAAATAAAGATAGGATATAGAGTCGCCAGGTCGGTAGATGACTTTGCCTTGCTCTAAGCTGACTGGCTGGAGATGCGGTGCCAGTCGATCGAACACCTCAGCCGAAAGCGTCGCTAATATTTGACTGTCAGGGGTCATAACAGCCTCAAAAGGTGAGTTGGAGAGGCTCTTCGTAGAACACAGCCCAGAATCAAAGGTCAAAGATTGCCGAAACAGGAATTTGCTAGACCGCTTCAACCTTCTCAGTCACGCTTGCCACGGTCGCAATCAGCTCGTCGAAATCGATCGGCTTGGATAAGTGTCGGGAAAATCCGGCGCTGAGCGCCTGAAGCCGATCGGTTGTTCTGGTATAGACGGTCACAGCGATTGCAGGAATTCGGACGTTGAAAGTTGTCTCAAGCGCTTGCACTTGGCGGATGAGCGCATATCCATCCTCCTGGGGCAGGGCAAGCTCGCTGATTAGGAGATCGGGACGAGTTTGGTGAATCTGCTGAATCGCTTCGCGGACACAAGTTGCTGTCGTCGTCTCCACACCATAGGAAGCAAACAAGAGCGTCAGTAGCTCAGATGAATCAGCGTTTGCATCGACGACCAGCACTCGTAAACCATTTGGCAGTAAAGCAGAATGACACATATTCGGGTAGCCCACGACAAAGTAAGAAACCATGGAACACAAAGTGAGCAGTCCCTGCTTTCCCCAGAAGCAATGCGGTTGAGTTGCTCAACTGTCTCCATCGTAGTGGCTGGAAAGATCGAGTTCAGTACGAAACCGTACCAACGGAAAATGTCCCACCGCGAGGATGGGGAAATGCCAATGTCGCTAAAGGGGGCAAAGGGTGTGGAGAAGATGTTTTAACTGTTGCCCATCCTCAAGATACGTCACGTACTCGCTTTCCCCGACCTGGATATCTTTCCCTTCCAATTCGGGACCATACTTCTCAGCCATCACCACAATTGGAATCCGGCGAAAATGATCGGCGTGTTGACGAATCTGCCGCCCCAGGTCAACCGTTTCGTCGATCGACTGCTTGAACTGATTGATCAGAATCAGATCAAAGGACTCACCGCTATACCGAGTTCGCTGGAGCGCATCTGCGCCATCCAAAGTTACCGTCACAAGATAACCCCACTGGTGCAAGTTGTCTCGAAGAGCGGGACGGACTGCATCGTCCGGCTCAACAAGCAAGATAACTTTTACGGTTGCTGATCTCAGTTCCATATCCCGCTGACTTTGCCAAACACATAACGTTACGAGGGTTCTTCATGAGCGAGACCCAGCAAGCGATCGTATTCATCCTTGACCGTTTGAAAACACTCGCAGGAAAAGGCTTCTAGCCTCGATCAATCCAGGATATGAATGTGCCCCCGGTGGTAACGAATCAAATCGCGCTCCTGAAGCGATTGGGCGGTTTGGGTAACACCCGCCCGGCGTACCCCCAGCATATCTGCGATAAATTCCTGGGTCAGATCTAGATCGTCCCCCTCAACTCGGTCATGCGCTTCTAAGAGCCAGCGAGCCAAGCGTTGGTCTATCCTATGGAGGCTGTTGCAGGCGGTGGTTTGCGAGATCTGGGCGATAAAGGCTTGAGTGTAGCGCAGCAGCACATCACGCAAGTCTTGATTGCGATCAAACTCTTCTCGCAAAATCCGAGCATCAATCTTCAGAGCGCTACCTGGAATCTGCACAATGTAGGTGGTTTGTGTTGTTTCTCGACCGCCCATAAAGGCATTAATCCCAATCACTTCACGCTGACCGACCACTCCCGTCTCAGCAGTTGTGCCATCCTTCATCGTGGTGGTGATAGAAAGAACACAGTTGAGCGGAAAGTAAAGTGTGTGGATCGGTTCACCGGGATTGTGCAGACGATCTCCTTTTGACAACGCCTTTTGTTTCAAGTGTGGAGCAAGCTTGTCACCTAGAGCTTGAGGCATCGCACTGAGCAAGCGGTTTTGAGCGGTCATAGCGCCCTCACAGTTTGTCTTAGCAGCTTACTTCGTCGCGATAGGGAGCACATCCAACACAAGTTAGAAATCATCTGCTAAGCAAAAGGTTTCTCCCACTCTTACCGGATATCTCCTTGTCATCTACCAACCGTTCCACAATTGGCTGTGAGTATTGCTGATACTAAATTCAGGCAGATTTTGTCGCTCGGGAAAAAGCCTGAAAAAGCCGGATTCGGCTTGAAAGAGCATCAATACCGTTAGAAACTATTGACCACTGATTTCTAATAAATAAGCTTTTCTATTTATTAGAACATAAGTGTTATAAAGGCTGAAAGCTCTTTCCACTCTGTCTTAACGGTAATTTACGAGATTTGAGCAGGCATTAAAATTAACCGATCTCACCTGCTTCCCTCTCCGAAAGCTAGACCCTCTGTGCTTTCCAAGAGCAACAGCACTTTTCGACGACTAGTGTAAATTAAATAAACCCAACTGTTTATAGGGCAGTAGGACTGAGTCATATCGCTTCAAATATTTATTATGGCTCTCAAATCTGTTTATTAAAGCTAAGCACCGAAATAAGCTGTACTGCCTGCTATGCAAAAGCTCTGTCTCGTTAACGGTTTTTTAAATAGCTAATGATATCCCTAAAGGTTGATAACACAGATTTCGCGCCAGATATAGCTTTCGGCTCTGATCATAGGTGTCACGACAATTATGATCGGTAGTGGGGCGGGATTCCTAGCTGTCGCCAACCCGCCAGTGACGCTGCACTTGATAGTCCTGAATCGCTCCCCTAATTTTAACTGCCTAGTGTGGTCTCAAAGTGCGTCTATGCTCACTTAGAAAAGTGATGACGCTCAATCCCCATCCTCCTCGCCAGTTGCCTTAAGAAGGATTTGCCAAAGCAGTAGTCGCTTGCTGACACATCCTGAGCATGCGGTGGTCATTCGCACTAATGGTCTGAAGCGGATATAACTGAGCTAATTCTGCCCTGACAGCTTGGGGTTTGACCTCCTCCGGGACTTGTTCCTCCACGTCTAATTGTGTTCCCTCGAGTTCACCAGCAAAACAGGTGAACTCCGATTGGGGCGAGTAAAAGGCCCCCACGACTTTGCCCTGGTGCCGTTCAAACACAACATAGTTTTGGCTGACCTGATTCGGCTTAGGGGAATTGCTATAGAGGTAAACCCCGTCCGGAAGCGTTGCGGAATCAGGTGTTGCAGCAAGCCGGGCTTGAGCCAAAGGAACTCGAGGACTCGTGCTCAGCAGGGTGATGGGGAAGAGCGCCGCGATGGCGAGCAGGAACCTTTTTGGGCGGATTAAAGCAAGTGGAAGCATTGCTGTTTCTCCTTGCGGGATAGTGATGACAGTAGAGTCACGTTCCAGCGCTTCTATCCCTCATTAAGCGCCACATGAGGGCGCTGAACATCGATTCAAGTTTGGTAGATACAAGTCTTGAGAGCAGGGGATAGCGTCAGCCGTGGAACGTGAACGGTTCCAGGTTATCGAGCGGATTCCGCAAGCTCCTCTGCCCTGCGGATCACTTCAATTTCTGTCCGATGGCAGGAGAGAAATCTCAGTCATTAGCCAGAACTCTCACCTTCAGCCCTAGCGGATGCCCCAGGTTGCAGCACCCAGTCTTCCTTCTCTCGGGCTCCGGTTCGACGGGCAAGGAGGTGCTGAATCTGAGCGAAGAGTTCGGAGGTATCGGTCTGCTTACTCAGCACAGCATCGGCCTCGGGACAAAGGTCTGCAGCTTGGTCGAGGAGGTCTGGGGTGAAAAAACTGGAAATGAGGACGAGCAGCGGTGGCGTCTCTAGCTGCTGGTGTATCCGACAAATCAATTCGGGTCCGTCCATGCTGCGTTGGTAAGCTGGAGTCGGCATTGAGAAATCCACCAGCACTAAGTCAAATTGATCCATTTGAGGCAGGAAGGCTTGAACTTGAGTAAACGCAGACGTGACATAGCCCAGCTGCTGTAACCGTAGGGCTAGCACAAAGCACCAAGCCTCGTTGTCATCAATAATTGCAATGCGATTCATCCCCACGTCTCCTGGGCCACCTTCGTTCTATAACCGTTCTTATCTATCGAAACAGAAGATGGAAACTACCTAAAGACAGAACAGGCTGGAGGACTAGCTTGAGGGGTACCTGTCTCGCCACTGCATCCCTTGAGCAATCGCGCCCATCCAGTCTGAATAGCCCCGGGACTCAAATACATCTTGATGCATTCCTGCAACTAATCCTTTCTCTCGATTCAGGCTACCAGGAGAAGGTGCAATTGCAATGGCGCTGAGAATCTACTAACACTGTGACCGCTGAACATGTCAAGAAAGTTCAGAAATTAAAGCTCCCTGAACCTTCTGATTGCTGTTTTTGCGATGCAACCGTCTCAAAACTCTGTAAGGGCCCAAAAGTGTAGAACACGACAACGGGAATAGACATCAAACATCCTGCGCTTTCTCAGCATTTCTACCAAATGACAGGTATTAATTTGAACATTGCCATGCGATAACAAGGAGACATCTCTTTTTCACAGCTTTATTTGCACTTCAGGACCATGTCTCAATTCGCGCCAGTACCAGTTCATTCCTCTTTCTTTACGGTGTATCTCAGCAAACATGGCATTGAACTACACCCAGGCTGTCAGGATTATCCCAACACTCATGTGCTGTTTAGTTCAAGGTCTTACGAGTCGGCTCAACACTTTGCTCAAATTGCTGCTAGCATTCGTCATTTACCATTAAAAAGTTGGGTCAATATCTAACCTGACCTGTCGACTGAAATGGAAGCTGCCCAAAATTCTGAATCGCCAAAGCTTGGGAAGAGCCTATCGCTGCATCTAACACGTCATGTAGCAGAGCCCACGCGAGTCAATCCGAGCATCATGAAGCCGTGCGATTGGCAGAATACGCCTCTCAGCAAACTTCAGGTGTTACCCAAGGATGCCAAAACCCGTTACTTCTTGGCGCGACCAGGATGAACGTTGCTGAATGTGGTACAGGGGACTCGGAAAGCAGGAGATTCCTTGGCAAAACAATAACTTATCCTCAGCCAACTGACCGCACTCGCCTGAGGGACGCGCACCCATCGGTGCGATCGTTCAATTCATCTTCCAATAAATGAGCGTCTTTATTTATAAGAATGCAGGGATTGAAAGCGCTACAAAATATTGGTATATCCTCTCTGCAAGGATTCGAAAGCATTTGAGCAAGCATCAAAGTTAACGGACTTCACCTGATTTCCCTTCCAAAAGCTAGAACCTCTGTGCACTGAGCATCAGCGCTTTTTGGCATTGAATTCACTTTTCCAAATCTTGGTTAACTGCTGAACATGCAGCACTTCTCGTCTAGAGCAACACTAGATACAGGTCGCCAACATTCCGTGTTTATTGCAACACTGCATCTTGCCCGCTAGAGGGTACACCCGTTCCTTGCACTGCGACGGCGCAGTTAGACAGGGCATCCAGGTCTCGGGCATCAAAAGCGCAACCTCAGTATTTCAGCTTCTCTTTAGTCACTAAAGCTACAAGTTTTGTAACGTTACCTTTACAGGCACCCACTTTTCTCGTTTTCTGGAATTTGAGCCAGCTCAGTTCTTGACCGCCCTTCGAGTGCAGCCTGTATGATCCCTACCCCTGACTTCCACAAGATCTTGCAATCGTCCGACTCCGAGACCACACCGCCTGATGTCTTGAAGCACATGCTGGCGCAAGCGCACCACCAGCTTCAGCAGCAGCAAGCCCTAGCGCGGGTCGTCGCTCGAGTGCGGAGTTCGCTTGACCTGAGGGACATTTTTGAGATTACGACCCAGGAAGTCGCGCAGTTCCTCCAGGCAGACCGAGTCGCGGTCTATCGCTTCCACTCGGACTGGAGCGGGGCGTTCATCGCAGAGTGGGTGGCTCCATCGTGGGTCAAACTGGTAGGACCGGACGTTCACCCCCTGTGGGAAGACACCTATCTACAAGAGACTCAAGGCGGACGGTACCGCCACGGCGAGACGTTTGCCCTTGAAGATGTTGATCAGGCAGGGTTGCAAGACTGTCACCTCCAGTTACTCAGGCAGTTTCAAGCCCGGTCGTTTGCGATCGTGCCGATTCTAGTCGAGCACCAGCTCTGGGGTTTGCTCGCTGCCTATCAAAACAGCGGTCCTCGGGCTTGGCAAGCCGATGAGATTCAACTCCTAGCGCAGATTGGCGAGCAGTTTGGCATCGCGGTGCATCAGGCGGATCTGCTCGCTCGCTTGCAACGAGAAATTGAGGAGCGCCAACGCCTCCAGGTGGAGCGCGACCAGTTATTGCTGCGTGAGCAAGCAGCTCGCCAAGAAGCCGAAGCTGCCAACCAGGTCAAAGATGAGTTTCTCGCGGTGTTGTCGCACGAGCTGCGCTCCCCACTCACGGCAATCCTGGGCTGGACGAGCTTGTTGCGCACTCGTCAGTTTGAGGCTGAGAGAACCCAGCAAGCGCTGCAGACGATCGAGCGCAGCGCCCGGGCGCAACTGCAACTGATCGAAGACCTGCTTGATATTTCTCGGATTATTCGCGGACAGCTGCGCCTGACGCTGCAGCCGACCACCTTAACGCAAGTGATCCAAGCGGCTCTCGATTCAGTGCAGCCGAGCGCGAGTCAGAAAAGCATTGAGCTGCGCGCGACCCTCGCTCCCGAAGTTGGGCTAGTGCTGGGTGACCCGGATCGATTGCAGCAGATTGTGTGGAACTTGCTGACGAATGCCGTGAAGTTCACGCCGCACGGCGGGCAGATTCAGGTGAAACTCGAGTTTCAAACTGACAAGGTGGCGATCATCGTTAGCGATACGGGGCAAGGCATCTCCCCGGACTTTCTGCCCTATGTCTTTGACCGCTTTCGCCAAGCGGAAACCTCCACGACTCGAACGTATGGAGGATTGGGATTGGGGCTGGCGATCGTACAGCAATTGGTCACCCTGCATAACGGATCGGTTGGGGCGGAAAGTGCGGGAGTGGGGCAAGGGGCAACCTTTATTGTTCAGCTTCCGCTTGCGTCCACTCCGACTGAAACTCCAGACTCCAGGCCCATTTCTGCCTGCTTGTCCGGGTTGCAAGGCTTGCGCATTCTGGTGGTCGATGACGAGGCAGATATGCGCGAGCTGGTGACCTGTATTTTGCAGGACTGTGGCGCAGAAGTGGTGGCGGTGGCATCAGCTCGGGCGGCGCTCCAGCATCTACTCGACGCGACTGTTTCCAAGCCAGATGTCCTTGTGAGCGACATTGGTATGCCCCAGGAGAATGGACTGTCCTTGCTGCAACGGGTGCGGGCGCTAGATGAGAATCAGGGGGGACAAATTCCTGCGCTGGCTGTGACTGCCTTTGCTCGAGCCGAAGATCGAGCCGCTGCACTTCAGGCTGGCTTT